>JBGTMS010000017.1:0-13607 GCA_041743425.1 Zeaxanthinibacter sp.
GCTACCAAAGCAGAGGCAGATGATCTTAAGGAAATCAATGGCATCGGACCTGCCTATGAGAAGAAATTGAACGAAGTAGGAATTTACACCTATGAGCAGATCAGCAAACTTAAGGCAGCCGATAAGGAAGAATTATCAGCTATCGACGGTATCACCCGAGAAAAGATTGAGGCCGAAGAATGGGTAAAGCAAGCCAAAGCATTGCTTAAAAAGAAATAAATACAATTAAATTTAAATAACATCCCATGGCACATAAAAAAGGGGTAGGTAGTTCCAAAAACGGCAGGGAGTCAGAATCGAAAAGGTTGGGCGTAAAGATTTTCGGCGGCCAGGCAGCATTTGCAGGAAATATTATTGTCAGGCAGAGAGGCACAAAGCATCATCCGGGTGATAATGTTTATGCCGGTAAAGATCATACGCTTCACGCAAGGGTGGATGGTCTTGTGAAGTTTGCCAAGAAAGCCGGAGGGAAGTCGTATGTTTCCATAGAGCCCTCTGAGGCCTGAGATCCCATTCGCTCCTACCTTTACTAAAAAATAAAACCCTCTCAGATGTGAGCGGGTTTTTTTATTTATGGGCATGCCCCTTGGGGTCCTGAGGTCCCATCTAGTATCGGTAATACTCCGGTTTAAAGGGGCCTTGCTGAGGTACGCCTATATATTCAGCCTGATCCTCATTCAATTCTGTCAGTTCGGCACTCATTCTGGACAAATGCAGTTTGGCCACTTTTTCGTCCAGATATTTGGGAAGCATATACACCTGATTTTCATATTTCGCATAATTCTTCCACAGTTCTATCTGAGCAAGGGTCTGATTGGTAAAAGAATTGCTCATTACGAAACTTGGATGTCCCGTAGCACATCCCAGATTGACCAGCCTTCCCTCTGCCAAAATGATAATATCCTTTCCATCCAGTGTGTATTTATCAACCTGTGGCTTTATCTCATCCCTGCTATCACCGTAATTCTCATTCAACCAGGCCATATCGATTTCATTGTCAAAATGGCCAATGTTACACACAATGACCTTGTCCCGCATTTTTTTAAAATGTTCCTTTCGGATGATATCCTTATTTCCCGTCGCCGTTATGATGATATCGGCATTTTCTACCACCGTTTCAAGTTTCTTTACCTCAAATCCATCCATGCAGGCCTGCAAGGCACAGATCGGGTCTATTTCTGTAACTGTTACAATGGCGCCCGCACCTCTGAAGGAGGCCGCCGTACCCTTTCCTACATCTCCATATCCGGCAACTACTACCCGTTTGCCGGCAAGCATGGTATCAGTAGCGCGGCGAATGGCATCTACGGCACTTTCCCTGCAACCATATTTATTATCAAACTTTGATTTGGTCACCGAATCATTTACATTAATGGCCGGCATGGGCAGAGTGCCCTTTTTGACCCTCTCATAAAGCCGGTGTACCCCCGTAGTGGTTTCTTCTGACAATCCTTTAATACCGGCCGCCAGCTCAGGATATTTATCAAGTACCATATTGGTCAGATCCCCGCCATCATCAAGGATCATATTCAGGGGTTCTCTTTTCTCGCCAAAGAATAGCGTCTGTTCTATGCACCAGTCAAAATCGGCTTCTTTCATTCCTTTCCATGCAAAAACAGCAATCCCAGTTGCCGCAATGGCGGCAGCAGCATGATCCTGGGTAGAAAAAATATTACAGGAACTCCATGTTACTTCTGCTCCCAGGGCAACCAGGGTTTCTATAAGCACTGCAGTCTGGATGGTCATATGTAGACACCCGGCTATACGGGCGCCTTTAAGTGGCTGCTCCTCAAAAAATTCCTCGCGTAGAGCCATTAAACCAGGCATTTCTGCCTCAGCAAGTAAAATTTCTTTACGCCCCCATTCTGCCTGGGAAATTTCTTTAACCTTATAGGGGACATATGCCAATGTTTTGGTGCTCATCTCTTTTTTTTATTTTATTTTCGTTTAATTTCTCTGAACAACTTTTACAGGATGTAAAGGTAATACTATCTTAAATAAACTTGTGCCTCTTTATAGAACAATAACTGTTTCTCCAAAAGTAAAGGTCTATCTATGGAAGGTCACGGAAACCGAAGAAGCGCTATCCGACGGAATTCTGTTGACATCGCCATGCAAAAAACGAGTGAAGGAAATGAAATCTGCCCTTCATCGAAGAGCCTTTCTGAGTATACGCCATCTCCTTGCAGAAGCTGGCTATTGTGACGAGGATCTTTATTACGATCAGGCAGGAAAGCCACATCTGAAAGATGGGTCCTTTATTTCTATTACCCATTCCAATCATTTTACAGGCATTATTGTAGCCACGTCGTGTGAGGTGGGAATCGATATTGAAAAACAACGCGAAAAGATCCTGCGCATTGCGCATAAATTCACCCCGCTTGAAGAATATAGTACGATTGCGAACAGAGATGCCCTGGTTCGCAAATTAACCATTGTCTGGGGTGCCAAAGAAGCGCTTTATAAAATATATGCAACCCATGGCCTGAGTTTTTTACATCACATCATCATCAGTGACTTTGCCATGGACGCCAGTAAGACCACTGGAGAAATCCTCTATCATGGTCAGACTTCCGACTATGCCATTTCCTTTCTTGAATTTGACGAGTTTACCTGCGTATATGCTATGAGAATGACCTGGTAGCAAGCGTCTGGCCCATGGCACAGACTTATTCAAATTTGAATTACTATGAAGATATCCGTTGAACTTACTTTAACACCTCTACAGGATAATTATGAGGAGCCTATTATTTCTTTTATTAAAAAGTTGCGTTCCTCCGGGCTCACCGTAATGGAGAATCCACTGAGTACTCAGGTTTACGGAGATTATGATACAGTAATGACCCTTCTGAATACAGAAATCAAATCGGTCTTATCAGAGATTGAAAGCGGCCTGCTATATCTGAAGATTGTCAAATCAGACCGGAGTACCTATGAACCCGATTTTTGATTTTTTCCTGGATCCGTACCTGCAAAGGGAAACTTATCTGATCATCCTGGAGGCTCTCGCCTTTATTTTTGGAATAGCAAGTGTTGTCTATGCGCAGAGAGAAAATATTCTTGTATACCCCACTGGATTAATCGCCACGGTCCTTACGGTTTATATTTTTATGGTTGACAGCTTGCTGGGGGACATGATGATCAATGTCTATTATTCAGTTATGAGCATCTACGGATGGTGGAACTGGTCAAGGTCCCGTAATGCGGTTCGAATCGTGAAGATATCCCGAACCAATTCCCGTGAAAAATCCATAGGAGTCGTTTTATTCATCTTGACTCTTGGATTTACCTATCTCGTTTACCGGATCTATGCTAAGGACATCCTCCTCGCTAATTATATCGATATCCTAACATCCGGTATCTTCTTTACGGCAATGTGGTTCATGGCTACAAAAAAGCTGGAAAACTGGACGTTATGGATCATCGCCGATATTATTACCGTTCCACTTTATGCCTATAGAGGATGGGGAATGCTTTCTCTTCAATACCTTATCTTTACTGTTTTAGCCATACAGGGTTATATCCAATGGAAAAAGATCTTGAGCAACAGACTTCAGCTGTCCGCAAAGTAGTTGTTTTTGGACCGGAATCGACCGGGAAGACCACTTTATCCGGTCAACTGGCGGAACATTACAACACCTTATGGGTGCCCGAATATGCGCGGGAATACCTGCAGCAAAAATGGGACGACAATGGGAAATCGTGTGAAGTCGAAGATTTGTTACCCATTGGCAGAGGACAGATCCGTTTGGAAAATGACTATACCAAAAAAGCGAAGAATATCCTTATTTGCGATACTGATCTACTTGAAACCAAAGTATATTCAGAAATTTATTACGGGGGGTATTGCGACCCATTGTTGGAAAAATTTGCGGTGAGGAACAATTATAATCTATATCTGCTTACCTATATTGATGTCCCATGGGAAAAGGATGATCTGAGGGACAAACCTCTGGAAAGGGAGGCTATATTCCAGTACTTTAAGTCGACCCTGGAAAAATATAACCGTACTTTTGTTACCTTGAAAGGGGACAAAGAAATACGCCTTAGACAGGCGATAGTTGCTATAGATAATATACTTAATAATGATTGATTTTTCTGAAAGTGAGTTAAAGCGACTCTCGGATGATGGCATCTCCACAGATCAGATCAGGGATCAACTGGAAATATTTAAAACAGGGATTCCCCATGTAATTCTGGAAAAGGCTGCTCTCGTAGGGAATGGCATCGTGAAATTAGCAGGCGTAGAGGAGCAACGACTTATTCGGTACTATGAAGAATCCATACAGGGCCTGAAGGTATTGAAATTTGTTCCCGCATCCGGGGCGGCTTCCAGAATGTTTAAGATGCTATTTCACTTTCTGGAAACATACGAGCCTGAAAAAGAATCCATCGGCGCTTACCTGAAACGGACCGGGGACGAGGAACTTACCTTTTTCTTTGAAAAACAATCATCTTTGCCTTTTTTCGAACTCATCAATAACAGGATAAAGGGCAAGGCCACCTCTGCAGATGAGGAAAGTTATCTATTTATTAAGGAAATGCTTCTGGAAGAGAAATGTAATTATGGCTTCTATCCTAAAGGTCTCCTGCCATTTCACAAATACGGAGATTATGTGGCAACACCTTTTGAAGAACATCTGAAGGAGGGAGCCCAATACGCCAGTGTGGGAGGGGAAGCTCATTTGCACTTCACCATTTCGAAGCATCACGGGCCGATGTTTAATCTAGAGTTCAGCAAAATTAAAGCCCGGGTTTCCTTTGAAACCAAAAATTCGTTTCACGTTAGTTATTCCTATCAATGGCCATCCACAGACACCATAGCGGTAAGTCCTGACAATAAACCGTTCCGGGATAAAAACGGCGAACTACTTTTTCGGCCCGGAGGTCATGGCGCACTTATAGAGAATCTTAATGAGCAGGAGGCCGACCTTATTTTTATAAAAAATATTGATAATGTCTCCATCCCTGAGAATGCAGTACAGGTAATGAATAGTAAAAAGATTCTTGGCGGATTGTTGATTGAGGTACAGGTGCAGGCTTTTGAGTTTGCGCGTTTACTTGAAGTTGAAACCTTGACCGGCGAACAGCTTGATGAAATAAAGACTTTCCTTGAAGAAAGGTTAAATGTGAGGCTTTCAGAAAGGTTCCACAGTTGCAGCATTCAGCAGCAGATAGAAATACTGAAGGATAAGATAAACAGACCTATCCGGGTCTGTGGCATGGTTAAAAATGTAGGAGAACCAGGCGGCGGCCCTTTTTGGATGCGTGACAGCCAGGGAAACATCTCCCTTCAGATTGTCGAATCTGCCCAGGTGGATATAAACAGTGAAGAACAGAAAGCGATTTTCAGAAATGCATCACACTTTAATCCGGTGGATGTGGTCTGCGCTGTCCGCAATCATAAAGGTGAAAAATACAATCTTTTAAATTTTATTGATAAGAGGCAGGGATTCATTAGCTTCAAAACGGCAGAGGGGGTCAGTATTAAGGCTCTTGAACTACCCGGCTTGTGGAATGGAGCGATGGCCTTTTGGAATACTATATTTGTAGAAGTGCCGCTTGTGACATTTAATCCCGTTAAGACCGTCAATGACCTGCTTAAACCCTCACATCAGGTTAGATGAAACCCTTGAATTATGGGAATGTGTGTAATGATTACACAGTTTGTACTGAGATTACTCAGCATTATACACTACCACAAATCCAACATATTTTTTAAATAACTGACAATCATTAGGTTACATGAATTTTATGTTCATAATATTAATGGCATCATTTTTTCTATATAGAAAGCAAATAGAATACAAAACAAGAGTTTAATTTAAAACACAAGAAAATGAAAAAATTAGTATTAGTAGCAGCACTAGCATTAGGAAGTTTAAGCGCATTCGCTCAGGATGCAGAAACTGAAGTTCAATCTGAAGCAACAGAGGTTCAATCTGAAGCAACAGAAGTTCAGTCTGAAGCAACTGAAGTTCAATCTGAAGCAACAGAAGTTCAGTCAGAGGCAACTGAAGTTCAGTCTGAAGCAACTGAAGCAACTGAAGCACCAGAAGTAATGGAAGCAGAAGCTACAGAAGCTCAGGACAGTTTCACTGCAATTGAAGTAAGTGAAATCCCTGCCGCCATTACCGATGCTCTTACTAAAGATCATCCAGATGCTACTATCAACAGTGCTTCTGTAAATGCAGAAACTCAGTATAAATTGGAAGTTACTAAAGAAGATGGTTCAGAACTTACTCTGTACGCTGACGCCGAAGGTAACTGGTTGGAAATGTAATCTGACAACAGATTTAGAATATAAGTAGTTTTTGGTTAGTTTGGTTATAAAACGCCCCTGGTTCGTTCCAGGGGCGTTTTATTTTTTAGTCCTGTTATAACAACCGGCATTTTTAAAAATCAAATAGGAGGTTGTAGAGAAAAGCAGGGTATCGGATGGGAACTAACCAGTATATTAATCAGGATTGAACCCGACACTTCCCTGCCATCATCCCTCCACTTATTTCATTCAGATATGATACCAATTTTTACTATTCTAAATTAGATCTGCTTCGGTTTTTGCAATACCATTATAGACATAGAGAGGCGATGGCCTGCCTGCCACTATGAATATCGTATACATTTTACACATTAAATAGCCGGCAATACCCACTATTACACATAAGACTTAAATGAATATTAGTATTTAAACTACTGATTATAAAGCAGATAGAACTTTATCTAGGGCTTTATCCAATTTGGTATCATCTTTTCATACTAACTACCATCAAGAATAACTTTATTAATATAAAATCAAAATCATGAAAAAATTATTTTTTGCAGTAGCTCTTTCACTTGGTAGTTTATCAGCTTTTGCTCAGGATGCTGAAGCAGATGTTCAAACAGAAACTACAACAGAAACCACAACAGAAGTAGCAGCTCCTGCTCAGGACGATTTCGCTTCCGTTGCGGTTGAAGAATTACCTGAAGCAGTTACTGCTGCAGTAGAAAAAAACTATCCTACTGCAACCATCAATAACGCATTCGTTAATGAGGCAAAACAATTTAAATTGGAAGTTTCTTTGGAAGACGGAACTGCCGGTACTTTGTATGCTGATGAAAACGGTAATTGGATTGAGCAATAAAATAACTTGAGTTATTTGTTTTGTATCAAGTTGGTTTGGTCTGAACGGAGCCCTATGGGCTCCGTTCTTTTTATGATAAATTTTAAAGGCGGGTATCTTTCTTGTCTTACTTTTACGTAAATACAAAACAAGTAACAACACATGCCCAACATCCTGATTATTGAGGACGATGCTGCTTTTTGCCAAATGCTTCAGAAATTCCTGACCAAACAAGGATATCAGGTAGAAGGGAGTTATTCCGCGACTGATGCAAAACTGAAATACTCAGCTACCCGCTTTGATCTCGTCATTACAGATCTCAGACTTCCTGACGACGATGGACTCCAATTACTGTCAAATATAAAAAAAGCATCCCCGGACACGGCAGTGATCGTCATGACAGGATATGCGGAAGTCGGAACAGCCGTAGCTGCAATGAAAAAGGGGGCTTTTGACTATATATCAAAGCCTTTTACGCCGGACGAGATGCTGATGCTTGTCTCAAATGCCCTCAAATCTGAAAAAATACCCGTAAAAGAACCCAAGTCAACACTTCCCACAAATAATAAGTCCGCTACCACAAAGAATGGACACATGGTAGTCCATGGAGTAAGCGATGCATCCCGTAAACTGCAGGAATATGTGAAACTCGTGGGTCCTACGGATATGTCTGTTCTCATTACAGGTGAGAGCGGTACCGGAAAGGAAGTTACTGCAAGGTCCATTCACAATAATAGCCCAAGAAAGGAATTCGATTTTGTAGCGGTGGATTGTGGCGCTATTCCCCGGGAATTGGCTACCAGTGAATTCTTCGGCCATTTAAAAGGCAGCTTTACTGGTGCGGTGGTCGATAAAGTGGGACATTTTGAGGCCGCTAATAAAGGAACACTATTCCTCGACGAGGTGGGCAATCTTTCTTATGACAATCAGATCCAGCTGCTGAGGGCTTTGCAGGAGCGGAAAATCAAAAGAGTGGGTAGCACTACCGAGATTTCTGTTAATGTACGCATTATAACAGCCACCAATGAAGATCTTACCGAGGCAGTTGAGAAAGGAACATTCAGAGAGGATCTGTATCACAGATTAAATGAATTTTCTATCGCGATCCCTTCTCTTGAGGAACGTTTTGAAGATTTATTGATCTTCGCGGATAGTTTTCTGGATAAGGCCAATTCAAGTCTCAATAAAGAAGTTCTTGGCTTTTCGCATGAAGTTATATCGGCATTTGAAAAATATCACTGGCCGGGAAATCTTAGGGAATTACAGAATGTCATCAAAAGGGCGGTCCTACTGACAACAGGAGATATCGTTGAGATCGATGCCTTGCCCAGGGAAGTCCTTAGCTCTAAAAAAGAAGAGAGTGAGCCTGAGAATTTTTCCAAGGCAGAATACGAAAAAGAACAGATTCTAAAAGCATTGAAAAAGACAAATTTTAATAAGTCCAAGGCCGCTAAATTATTGCAGGTCACAAGGAAAACCCTTTATAATAAAATCAATCACTATAACTTGGACTTTTAGAAAGATAGGATTTCAATGCCTGAATGAGCGCATTAGAATGCCCCTCCACTTCTGAAACGTACTGATGAAGCCTCATGGGATCAATCCGGCCCATTTGTACCGTTTCCATAAACTCCAGGTCTGCAATGGCCGGCGTTGCATTCAACTGACGGAACATGGGCAGCATCTTATGGCTTACGGCATTAATTTCCTTATAATCTTCTGCTTTTCCTGCCGTGATGAGTCGTTGCAGATGTACTTCTGTATCCCTTATAAAAGTTTGAAGCACTTCCTCCACCACCTCCCGGTTATGGCCAATGAAGGAATGTATGATATCGAGGTTAAAAAGCGTGGTAAACTCAGAAATTGGTGATTTCAGAAATTCCTTCGGCTCAGGCTGCTGAATTAGCTGGCTTGGAAATAACCCTCCAAGAACCCTTAATAGTTCTGATTTTGTAAATGGTTTTTGTAAGATCTCTGAGAATCCGGCATTATAATAGACCGATTTGTTCAGATCACGCCTGCCGGTCATGGCGATAACAGGCTGTTTTCTATAATGGGTAAATGTCTTTGATTTTAGATTCTTCAGTACTTCGAACCCGTCTATCTCTGGCATTTGAATATCAGTCAGCACGGCGTCATAGATAAGCTTCTTCTCATTTTCAATCGCGCTGAATGTGGTGTAAGCATGCGTTTTAATACCCACACTCGCACATACCTCCTTTAAGAGTTGGATCATCGAAGTATCATCATCCACAATGAGCAGTGCCAGATCCATATCAACTGGTAATTTCGCCCTGACCGGCTCCTTTGGGGTGTTTTTTGAGACCTCGAGCGGAATGATGACCGTAAAAGTACTGCCTTTGCCTTCGTCGCTCTTCACACTTATTGATCCACCAAGCAATTCTGAAAGCTTTTTTGAGATAGTAAGTCCAAGACCATAGCCTCCGTATTTTTTTTCTGTATGATCATCTGCCTGAGTAAATTCACGAAAGATCAGCCGCTGTTTTTCTTTTCTAATACCGATCCCACTATCCGCGACCGCTATTATAATGGAGCAGATACCGTTAAAATCCGACTTAATTTTTGCCGAAACTTTTATAAATCCTTCCGGTGTGAATTTGTAGGCATTACTTATAAGGTTGGTGAGTATCTGCCGTATCCGGAAAGGATCCCCCAAAAGTGTTGTTTTCAGACGTTCATCAATTTCAAGGATGAGTTCGACCGGTTTTCTGCTGTTGATTTCCCTCAGGCCTTCTGCAGTCTCACGGATGAGTTCTGAAAATATGAAAGGAATCTTTTCAATTTTTATTTTTCCGGCCTCCAGACGTGAAAAGTCGAGAAGATCGTTTACCAGACTGTCAACGTATTGAGATGCCGACTTTACATTCTTTAAATACCCCCTCTGTTTCTCAGTAAGCGATGTGCCTTCTATGAGTTCGGAATAACCCGTAATCGTATTCAATGGGGTCCTCAGATCGTGACTGACCGTTGAAATAAGCTGTTCCCGGCTTTTGAGAAGCGACTCGGAGAATTTTTTTTCCTTCTCCAAATGCTGCCTGTAGGTTTGTACCTTCCAATAATCCCGATTGATGAGAAATGTGAAGAAGCCTACAATAATAAAACCTAAAACTGCCGCAAAACCTGCAAGCCGAATACTGCGCCTTACGGCGGTTTGCTTCCGGACATTATCATTGTACGTATTTAAGATGACCTCCTGCTCGAAGGCGTATATGATATTGCGTAACTGTTGTGTAAGTTCTAGATCGTTCTGATTGATTTCCCGTTCCTTTTTAACCAGGGAACGTTGGGTCTTACTGTCCTGCAGTTTCGCCTTTCGCAGAAGGGATTTTGAGGCAGACAGAATGGAATCGACGTATTTTGTATCCGCTGATCCATCAGGATTTTTTGGGGTATTCTGGCTTATCAGATCCGCATAATCCCGCAGGGAATTTTGAACTTTAGGAGAATACTCATTAAAATTAGGAAACAGGTTTTCAGCAGAGAATTTTCCAAGAGACTCTTCTATTTTTTCAAACTCCTTTAAAGCAGACTCAATAGAATAGTTAATCCCGTCATTCCTAACTTTTAGGTTGTGAAGAATGGTACTGTTTTCAACTTTTCGGCTCAGGAGCAACTGCACACTATCCAAAAGACCTTTTTGATAGGGACTTTCCGTAAGGTGTTTTAAAGAATCAATCTCAACAAAAATGGTATCAATCTTAAGGGTATAGGCATTTAAATTGTCCTTGGTTCTAGTCTGTAACGCAAGCTTGGACAAGCTTTCGGCCTCATATAGTTGTGTTAAAAGCGAGTTGGTTTTAAGAAGTTTGGCGTCGCTTTTTTCCGTGGTGTCTTCGGAGATATAAACGTTGATTTCAGAATAAATAAAATATCCTGCCACCAATGCGAGAATGGCAAGTACCGCATAGCTTATGACTATTTTAAGCGTGAACTTGTTCTTGGACTTATCTGCCATAAGAGCGTTATTCTTATTTCCGCTGTATAGGTACGTATTATTCCGGACCTTAAAATATAACATAAAGTTAATTAATTATAGCAGAAAACGATGATGTAACCCTTTCCTATCCTATATTTGTGGTATCTCAAAGGGGTGCGAATCCTGCATAGGGCAATTTTTTTGTTCGTCCGGGACCAGCTGAGATTATACCCAAAGAACCTGGGCGGGTAATGCCGCCAAGGGACCGAGCAATAGATAAGTGTCCGGCACATGAAAACACCTTCAGACAGCAGGACAGTAATTTTGCAATGGATCCGGTAATCTTCCGGGTAGTATCCAGTATAAATCACCGAATAATTACCCCTTTTATTCGTAAGTATCTTACGAATGAATTACACATGTCTTGCAATTAGCTGTCTGCTTCTCACTCATTATCTAAGTGCACAGGAACAAGAAACGGATTCTCTGGAAGGTTCTCAAATCATCCTTGATGAAGTCCTGGTATCGGCACTACGGGCAGACAGGCAATCTCCCGTAACCTTCTCTGATCTGAACAGGGAAGAGATATCTCCCAGAAACCTGGGCCAGGATATCCCGATCCTGTTGAATTTTTTACCATCTGTGGTGACTACCTCGGATGCAGGGGCCGGAGTAGGCTATACAGGCATCAGGGTACGGGGCAGCGACGCATCAAGAGTCAATGTAACGATCAACGGAATTCCATATAACGACTCAGAATCACATGGCACATTTTGGGTCAATATGCCGGATTTTGCCTCCTCCACTGAAAGCCTTCAACTCCAGAGGGGCGTGGGAACTTCCACCAATGGTTCCGGAGCATTTGGTGCCAGTCTGAACCTTCTGACTGATGGGATCTCGAAAGAGGCATATGCCCAGATCTCCTCGTCCTTTGGGAGTTTTCATACCTTGCGGAACAATGTAAAATTCAGTACAGGTCTCATGAATAAGGCCATCGAGGTATCCGGTCGCATATCGAGAATCAATTCTGACGGATATGTGGACAGAGCCAGTTCAAAACTAAATTCCTATTTTTTGCAGGCAGCTTATGCCAGTGAAAATACGCTTATCAAGGCTCTTTTGTTCGGCGGACATGAGGTCACCTACCAATCCTGGTTTGGAATAGATGCCGAAACCCTGGCCACCAACCGCACCTATAATTCAGCCGGAATCTATACCGATGACAACGGCATTACCCGGTTTTATGAGAATGAAGTAGATAATTATAAACAGGATCACGCGCAATTGCACTGGAATGAAACCATTTCCGACGCCTGGAGCAGTACCATTGCGCTTCACTATACACGGGGAAGGGGATATTTTGAACAATTCAGAGAAGACGATGACTTTGAAACCTATGGATACGCCCCAATAACCATTGACAATCAGGTGATTACTACCACTGATCTGGTCCGTAGGCGATGGCTTGACAACGACTTTTATGGCACGGTATTTTCAGCCAGGCTTAGAAAATCAACCTATAATCTTATCCTTGGGGGCGCTTATAACCAATACAAAGGAGATCATTTCGGGGAAGTGATTTGGACTAGATTGGCCAATTCCACAGGAACTAGAGACAGATATTATGATGATGCGTCCATGAAAAGTGATATCAATATTTTCAGCAAACTTAATTATGATATTTCAGATCAATGGCAGCTTTATGCAGATCTTCAATATCGTGGTGTAAGCTATAAGGCGAATGGGGAGGATACCGGAATGGTGGATGATGAGTTCCGCTTCTTCAATCCCAAAGCTGGGATCACATACGATCTCAACAAGTTTCATAATTTCTATCTTTCTTACGCCCGCGCCAACAGGGAACCCAACAGGAATGACTATGAAAACGGAAATCCATTGGCGGAAAAGCTCAATGATTTTGAGCTTGGATGGAGGATTCTTACCCCGGATATCCGCCTTAACTCGAATATCTATTATATGCAGTACAGGGATCAGTTGGTGCTAACCGGGCAATTAAATGATGTTGGAGCTCCCTTAAGAGCAAATATTGGTAAGAGTTACCGTATCGGCATGGAAGTGGAGGCTGAAATACCTTTAGGGCCGTATTTCCGGTGGCAGCCCAACATAGCATTAAGCAGTAACAAAAACAGGGATTTTGTATTTCAGCGTGATGGCATGGTGGAAGAGTTGGGCAGCACTCATATTGCTTTTTCTCCCGGCCTTATCATTGGTAATGCAATTATCTATAAGCCTGATCCAAGCCTGCAAATGAGCATTCTCACCAAATTCATAGGGCAGCAGTATATGGGTAACATTGATTCCGAAATGTCCCGACTTGAATCGTATTCACAGACGGATCTTAACGTCCAGTATGAATTGACGCTACCAGGACCGTTCGATCAGATCGTACTCAACGCCCTTGTAAATAATATCTTTGATGCCAGATATGTTTCCAATGGTTTTTTTTATACTTACGACGATGATTTCAACACAGCTGGGGAGGTACTAACGGTGGAGGAAAGTGGATACTATCCTCAGGCTGGGATCCACTTCCTTTTCGGGGC
>JBGTMS010000018.1:0-3257 GCA_041743425.1 Zeaxanthinibacter sp.
CTCAAGGGCTTTGGGATCACCCATCTGAATGAAGGGGTCATTGCTTCGGGGGCCATATTGCATTATCTTGCTGAAACCCAGCACCGCCAGTTGCAGCACATCAGTTCCCTGCAACGTGTGACAGATGAGGATTATATCTGGATGGACAGATTCACCATCCGAAACCTGGAGCTTTACAATTCGGCTGATCCTGATGCGGTCACCTTGCTCGATGTCATAGACAAGACGATCAGTCCCATGGGCGGCAGGCTGCTTAAACGTTGGCTGGCACTCCCATTAAGGAATATTGAAAAGATCCGGCGGCGGCATGAGGTCATTGGTTTTCTGTCAGAAGAAGACCCGTTGTTTCAAAAATTAAGGCACTGGATCAAGCAGATAGGGGATCTGGAAAGGCTGATCTCGAAAGTAGCCACCGGAAAATTAAATCCCAGGGAGGCGATACAACTAAAGAATTCCCTGGAGGCTTCTGTCCCCGTTAAAAGTTTGATTTCAGGTACGGACAATGAGTCTCTCCGGCTTATCGGGGACCAGCTTCACCCCTGCGACCTGCTCCGCGAAAGGATTAAAAAAATGCTTAGGGAAGAGGCCCCGGCACAGATGAAAGGAAATGTGATCGCAGAAGGATATTCTGAAGAACTCGATGAACTAAAGGGACTCGCTTATTCCGGAAAGGATCATCTTGACCGAATGTTGCTGCGGGAAACCAAACGCACCGGGATCAGCTCCCTGAAAATTGGGTCTAACAATGTTTTCGGTTATTATATCGAAGTCAGGAATACGCATAAAGACAAAGTCCCGCCTGAATGGATCCGCAAACAGACGCTGGTCAACGCCGAACGATACATTACTGAAGAATTAAAGGAATATGAAACCAGGATCCTTGGGGCAGAAGAGCGGATCATGGAGCTGGAGCAGCAGCTGTTTAACCAGCTGGTGGTGTGGATGCAGGATTATATTACGCCGGTTCAAGGCAATGCCCAGCAGATTGCCCTTCTGGATTGTCTTTGCGGGTTTACACAATTGGCCAAAGAACATCATTACGTGGCGCCGCTGATGAATGACAGCACGGAAATCATCATTAAAAATGGCCGGCACCCCGTCATTGAACGGCAACTGCCATTAGGGGAGGCGTATGTTCCAAACGACGTTACCCTGGACCGGGCCAGTCATCAGATTATCATGATCACCGGACCCAACATGAGCGGGAAGTCTGCCATTCTACGCCAGACCGCCCTGATCGTACTCCTGGCCCAAATGGGCAGTTATGTGCCTGCGGAAGCGGCACAATTAGGGATAGTGGATAAAATTTTTACCCGTGTCGGTGCAAGTGACAATATTTCCCTGGGGGAGTCCACGTTTATGGTGGAAATGAATGAAACAGCGTCCATACTGAACAATCTTTCAGAAAGGAGCCTGGTCCTGTTAGACGAGATTGGCAGGGGCACCAGTACTTATGACGGGATTTCCATTGCATGGGCTATTGCAGAATATTTGCATGAGCATCCGTCCCGGGCCAAAACGCTCTTTGCCACCCATTATCACGAGTTGAATGAAATGGCAGCAACTTTTGAACGGATAAAAAATTACAATGTTTCCGTGAAGGAACTGAAGGATACGGTGCTGTTTTTAAGGAAACTGGCTCCCGGCGGAAGTGAACACAGTTTTGGCATCCATGTAGCGAGGATGGCAGGGATGCCCAGGCAAGTACTGATGAAAGCCAACAAGATTCTCAGGAAGCTGGAGAAATCTCATAGCAGCGAAGAACTGACAGACAAATTACAATCGGCACAGCACGAGATGCAATTGAGTTTTTTCAATCTTGATGACCCGTTATTATTGCAGATAAGGGAGGAAATCCTTCATTTGGATATTGACACCCTCACGCCGGTGGAAGCGCTGATGAAGCTGAATGAGATAAAGAGGTTGCTGAGTAAAAAGAAAAAGGCAAGCTCTTAGAGCAGCCGTACCCTACCGCCGTTAAAGCTGATTCGCCTGCATTCTCCGGAATATTATAAAAGTTCTTTTCTTTTTATAGAATTGTATTAAATTTGCATCCGCCCCGGACATAATCTCCTTATGATAAAGTTTACGCGCAGGAGCTGGGGAAGCGGATTGATGAAAGTTTATTGAAATATTGAAAATGCGAAAATAGCTCAGTTGGTACCCGCCTGTACCTAAAGGTACTTTCGGGCAGGGAGCGCCGGCCGGAGAAAATAAATGGAGTTCGCAGGTTTTGCATTAGCGTGGGGGAAGTTTAGCAACATCTTGAAATATTGAAAATGCGAAAATAGCTCAGTTGGTAGAGCGCCACCTTGCCAAGGTGGAGGTCGCGGGTTCGAATCCCGTTTTTCGCTCCATCAAAACGCTGCCTGCCAGCGTTTTTTTGTTCTTGCTCGAGTGGTGGAACTGGTAGACACGTTGGACTTAAAATCCAATGGCCATAACCGGCCGTGCGGGTTCAAGTCCCGCCTCGAGTACGGGGATTAGCCGAGATTAAGATCTCGGCTTTTTCTTTTCAGGTACAACATAGGTACAACAAATTGGTGTTTTTCTTCCACAGTTTCATATGGTTCCATTTGAGGTGATTTCAAACCAATTCTAACTACCATTTTGTTTTTACCTATCTACTTCCCATAGAATACTCACCCTTAAACTTTGCACAGGGATCCTGTAGAATTTTTGTAGCGATTCCGGCAAATAAGCGTGAAGCAAAAATTCCATAGGGCGCGCACTACTTTTGATTTGGAGCACCATCTTTTTCCTGTGACCATTTTTGATAGGATTTGTAGTGCTCAGGATACTGGTCGAAATACTCCCTTAAACGAGGAATTACTTGTTGTTCTCCCCTGACAAAGGCTTTTTCTTGAATATCACTTATTTGAGATACTCTGAAAGCCAGATACACAATAATCGCCAAGGAGATAAACCAAATCGAATATTGAATCCATAATTGTGTTTTAGGAACCAATCTTGCCGTGGAAATCCGCTTTTCTGTGTTGAGAATGGATTCTTGAAGCCTTGAAATCTTCCCCTTCTCCCAGTTCAGATGTTCTCGGAACATATATTCGATTTCGGAGGTATCTGGTTTAATTTTGACATCGTCAATATTCTTAGTCAGCTTCTCAAGCTTGTCCAGGGACTTATTAAACCCGTCCAGCTCGTCGCTCAGCAGATCCATTATTTCATCCAGTTTCTTGTATCCCATAGCCTTTTGTTTTAATATCCGATTCCTGTATCGATTGCTTTTTTAATTACTT
>JBGTMS010000019.1:0-16529 GCA_041743425.1 Zeaxanthinibacter sp.
AGATTCGAACATTTAACAGTTATTTTAACAGGCGGGGATACTCAATTTTTGTCTAAGCGGCTAAAAAATACCATCTTTGCCCATTCTAATTTTCTCCTGGAAGGCTTGAATTATTTGCTGGAATACAACAGACGCTAGATGATTAACAAATTTCTAATTGCAATCATATGCTTTGCAACATATGGTTTGCATGCCCAAAACGGGACCGTTTCCCCTTATTCCTACTTCGGGATCGGAGAACTCAGAAGCGCAGGAACCGTAGAAAATCAGATGATGGGCGGGCTCAGTGTTTACACGGACAGCATCCATGTCAACCTGCAAAACCCTGCAGCGTTTGGAAAACTCAGGATTACCGCCTATACCGGAGCACTTTCGCACAAGGAGCTGCGGCTGAAGAGTTTTACTGATGAGCAGCAGGTAAGCAAAACGAATCTGGAATACCTGGCCATGGGATTTCCCGTCAGCAGCCGTATGTCGGTTGGGTTTGGCCTTAAACCGTTCAGTTCTGTCGGCTATGATCTCCTTTCCAGCAGGACCAATGCCAGTGATATTACGGTCACCAACCAATACACCGGGGAAGGCGGTATCAACCAGGCTTTTTTGTCGGCTGGTTTCAGACTTGCCAGCGATCTACATCTTGGCGCAACAGTAAATGTGAACTTCGGGAAACTTTTGAGCCAGCGCATTCAAACGGTTGAAAATGTACAGTTCGGGACACTTGACGACCGCGAATCCCGCGTCAGCGGTTATGATTTTATTTATGGCGCCACCTATACCCCTCACCTTGATTCCAAGCACACCCTTTTTACTTCAGTTATCATACATACCCAGGCAAATCTGGTTTCTGAAAATAAGCAGAGAATCGGCTCTTTTTCAAATACCACCGGGCAGGAAATTGAAGTTGTGGATGTCGATCTTGAGGCCAGGGGACTTAAGAACACAGAATTGAAGATTCCCACCACCACCACCCTCGGTCTGGGTTACGGGGAGGATAAAAAATGGTTCCTCGGTGCTGAATATGGCTTTCAGGCGCTGAGCTCTTTTACCAATGAATTTGCCAACATTGACAATCTGGAATATCAGGATGCCAGCCGTATGGCGATGGGGGGCTTTTTTATACCGGACTATTCGTCTTTTGCAAGCTATTTTAAAAGGGTGACCTACCGCGCCGGGATCTTCATGAATAAGACGGGGATGGTCATAAATAATAAGGAGATAAATAACTTTGGCATAACTTTTGGACTAGGTATGCCACTTGGAATTGATTTCTCCAATCTGAACCTGGGCTTTGAGCTTGGAAGACAGGGAACAACAGATGCCGATTTGATAGAAGAGAGCTATCTGAAAATCAATGTAGGCTTCTCCCTGAACGACGGATGGTTTAGAAAAAGACAAATAGATTAAAAAAATTTAGTACATTAACCCCTTTAAACGGATAACACAATGAAAAAGGATCTTTACCTCATGATGATCGCAGTGCTGGGATTTTCAGGGGCTTCCCTAGGGCAGGCTCAAAATCCGGAGTGCATGACGAATCTTTCCATTTACGCAGAGCATGCCAAAGTAAAAAATTATGATGCCGCTTATACACCGTGGAAAATGGTGTATGAAAACTGCCCGGCACTCAATAAGGCGAATTTCTCATTGGGAGAAAAAATTCTGGCCCATAAAATTGATAGTAGCTCAGGCGCTGAAAAGGACGGGTATATCAAAGAATTGATGGCCATGTATGACAGCAGTATGAAGCATTTCCCTAATAATTATAATGCGGCAGGGGTTGCTATCGATAAGACGCTCGTGATGTACGATAATAAAATGGCTTCTGATGCTGAAATATATGAAATGCTCGATAAGGCTTTCAAAGCTGACAAGGAGAATTTTGTAAATCCGAAAGCATTATATCTTTATTTCTCGAGCCTTGTAGACCTCCACGCTACCGGTACCAAAGATTTGCAGGAGGTTTTTGATGTTTATGATAATGTGACCGAACAGATTGAGGGGGAAAATAAAAAACTGACTGAGAACATCAGTACGTTGCTCCCTAAAGAAGAGGCTGGTACCCTTACAGCCAAGGAAAAGAACGAATTGCGGGTGTCAACAACCAATTCTGAATCTTACGGTAAAATTGCATCAAGTGTTGATTCAAAATTAGGGGCCCTTGCTGATTGCGACAACCTGATCCCTTTATATCAGAAGAATTTTGAAACTAAAAAAGGAGATGTACAATGGGTTAAAAGAGCTGTTGGAAGAATGTTCAGCAAGGAATGTACAGACGATCCGCTATTTAAACAACTTTTCGAAGCCCAACTGGCATTGGAACCCTCTGCAAGTGCCTACCTGTACGGAGGTACGCTGAAGCAGAAGTCGGGCGATCAGAAAGGAGCGCTGGCTGATTTCAACAAGGCAGTCGATTTGGAAACGGATTCTTATAAAAAATCCGATATCCTTTATAAAATTGCCACCACCGTTCGAAAATCAAATAAGTCTGAAGGCAGAAATTATGCTCAGAAGGCGATTGAAGCCAATTCCTCTAACGGGAAGGCTTATCTTCTCATCGCCAATCTATATGCAGGAAGTGCCAATGATTGCGGAACCACTCCTTTCGAGAAAAGGGCGGTTTACTGGAAGGCGGCCGAGATGGCAAGACAGGCAGGAAGGGTTGATCCATCCCTCAGCGGTAATGCAAGCCAGTCTGCCGCGAGTTACGATGCAAAGGCTCCTTCAAAGACCGATATTTTTAACTCTGGCATGGCGGGGAAAACCGTTACATTCAGTTGTTGGGTAGGAGGCAGCGTGAAGGTGCCTAATCTCTGAGAATGAACCATAATTCCGGAAATAACATAAAAATCATTGCCGTGGTGTTCTCCATGGCAATGATTTTTTTTGGTTGTGAGGATAACTATCAGCGGGTGGGGCAGGAAGCCACCCGCGCGATTTATCCGCAGGGAGTCGCGCGCAACTTTAAACTTACTTACACCGAAACGGTGGAAAAACTGGAAAGTCAGGATACGGCCAGCACTCGGATAATAGCCATCCTGAGTAGCCCGGTAAGTGAGGATTTTGACAACCTTGGCTTCCCTTACCGAACCTTCCCGGAAGGATTACAGGTAGAATATTTCAACTCAGATAATGAGAAAAGTACCATCACTTCCGATTTTGGCATCATTTACTCCACCACGAACATTATTGATCTTAAAGGTAACGTCGTGCTCACAACCCATGATGGTAAAATGCTTGAAACTCCTCAACTCTATTGGGACAGAGGTAATGAGTGGATATTTACCGGTGAACAATTCAAGTACACGAATCCTGAGGATGGTACCATAATGGATGGAGAAGGCATGGATTTTAACCGGGAGTTCAGTCTGCTTGAGGCTCACAGGGCTACCGGCCTTATGCTCATAAAAGAAAAAACATCATGATCAAAATATTGAAGTATACCGAATACCTGTACCTCGTGGTCGCTATAGTTTCAGTATACAAGATAATCACCCTTTGGAATGTGGATCAGGACAGAACCTACCTTTTTATGTTCTTTGCCCTTGTATCCCTCGCCATGTTTATTTTCAGACGCAGGTACAGAAGACGATTTGAAGATCGGAAACAAAACAATCAACCCTGAAATTTGGAAACCTCGGTCTTTATAATTTGTCTAATGCTGATCTTGTCAGCCTTCTTCTCTGGAATGGAGATCGCTTTTATTTCGGCTAACAAGATCCATATTGAAATTGAGAAAAAGCAACGTGGTATTCTGGCAAAAGTTCTTTCCCGGCTCACTGCAAAGCCTTCAAAATTCATAGCTACCATGCTCATCGGAAACAACATAGCCCTGGTGGTCTATGGCCTGTTTATGGGAGAACTACTGATGGTTTGGTTTGAGGGAATGCTGCCTTCAGAATACATGGTGGTTCAATTTCTGCTGACCGATTTTATCCTGCTTACACAAACCATCATTTCGACACTGATCATACTTATAACAGCGGAATTTCTTCCGAAGGTTTTGTTCCAGATTTACGCAAATAAATTACTGAAAGTTCTCGCCATTCCGGCCTATTTTTTTTACTTCCTCTTCTCACTCATCTCCGATTTTGTCATTAAGGTCTCAGATGCTATCCTCAGAACCCTCTTCCAGACGTCGGGTGATGAGGTACAACTTGCCTTTAGTAAATTGGAATTAGGCGATTATATTACAGAACAGATGGAAACCGTGGAGGAGAAGGATGAGGTCGATTCTGAGATACAGATCTTTCAGAATGCGCTGGAGTTCTCCACTGTTAAAGCCAGGGAGGTGATGGTTCCGCGAACGGAGATCACCGCGGTTGAAATCAATGAGACCCCAAGGAATCTCGCCAGACTTTTTACAGTAACAGGCTTTTCCAAAATTCCCATTTACCAGGAAACCATTGATGATATCATTGGCTATGTTCATTCCTATGAACTTTTTAAAAAGCCTGAGACTATCAAAAGCATCCTCCTACCCGTTGAATTTGTTCCTGAAACCATGTTAATTCATGAAATCCTGAACATCTTAACCAAAAAGAGAAAAAGTATTGCTGTAGTTCTGGATGAATATGGGGGCACCAGCGGACTCATGACTGTTGAGGATATTGTCGAAGAGCTTGTAGGTGAAATTGAGGACGAACACGATTCTACTGATCTTTACGAAGAACAACTTAGCGATACTTCCTATAAATTCTCTGCCCGCCTCGAAGTTGATTACCTGAATGAAACTTATAAACTTGAACTGCCGGAAAGTGATGAATATGAGACCCTGGGAGGACTCATTGTCAATGAAACAGGAGAGATACCAGACCAGGATACAGAAATTAAAGTGGCTAACTACCTTTTTACCGTCCTGGAAGTCTCCAGCACTAAAATTGATCTTGTAACCGTCGAGATCCTTGAGAAGGACTAGCAGGAAATAGCGTTTCTTGTCTTCTTCATTTACTTCACCCATTTCCCAAACAGCCTCCGCGTGTCCCGCGCCACCGACTGTTATGGCAGGATAATTATAATGTAAAAGTTTTACTTAGCGGAAAGAAAGTAGTATTTTCGCTGACCGATTTTAAATACTCCAAGTAATGGCCATTTTAGAGAATATCAGAAAGCGAACAACCATACTTATCCTGATCATTGGCCTGGCGCTCTTTGCATTCGTAGTATCCGGAATATTTACGCAGCAGGGGTTTTCAGGTGGAAAAGCCGGATCCTCAGTAGGAGAAATCAATGGTAACGAAATTTCCATAGATGATTTCAGAAGAAAGGTGGAAAGATCGTCCAGGCGGGGGGGGTCGCAGACTTCGTCTATGCAGACCGTGAATAATGTATGGAATCAGGTGGAGCGGAATACCATTCTTGGGCAGCAAATAGAGAATCTGGGTATCAATATAGAACAGGATCAGATCATTAATCTCATTAAATCCAATCCCGGATTTACTCAGAATCCGGAGTTCCTCAATGAAAACGGGCTTTTCGATGAAGGGAAATTCCGGAACTTTATTTCTGAGCTGAGAGTGAATGCTCCAGCGCAATATCAGGACTGGTTGCAGGATGAAGAGTCTATCATACAGGCCGCAAGAGAAAACGCCTACTTTAATCTGATCAGGGCGGGAACTGTGGCCACCCTCAGGGAAGGTGAATTGGATTATAAACTTGCCAATGACAAAGTGGATATCAGGTATGTAAGGGTGCCTTTCACTTCTATTGCCGACAGCACTATAGTGGTCAGTAAAAAGGAAATCTCTGACTATGTGGAAAAACATAAAGACACTTACAAACAGGAGACGGCAAGAGATCTGCAATATGTTTATTTTGAAGACAAACCTTCTGCCAGCGATGATGCAGCGGTGAAGCAACTAATTACGGACCTCCTTAATGATAGGGAGGAATACAACAGTTCTACCGATTCCAATGATACCCTCAGAGGATTTCGCAACACCCGGGATATGGCCGCATTCCTTGACAGGAATTCGGATACCAAATTTGATACGGTGTATAAGTCCCTGAATGAATTGCCTGCTAAGTTTGCCGATACCCTGATGTCACTGAATAATGACGAGATCTTTGGGCCTTATAAGGACGGAGATGCCTATAAAATTTCTAAGGTGGTCGGCAGGAAACCCAACGGCTCTGTAAAGGCCAGTCATATCCTTATTTCCTATACCGGGGCGGAACGTGCCAACCCAGAGGTTACCAGATCCAAGGAAGAAGCTGAGGTCAGGGCAAAGGAGATGTTAAAGGAGGCCACCGCAACCGGCGCCGTTTTTGCCGAATTGGCCCGGGATAATTCTGATGGTCCATCTGCTCCGCAGGGAGGAGATCTTGGATTTTTCCAGGAGGGGGTGATGACGCCTAAGTTTAACGATTTTG
Organism: Zeaxanthinibacter sp.; assembly: GCA_041743425.1. GTDB lineage: Bacteria > Bacteroidota > Bacteroidia > Flavobacteriales > Flavobacteriaceae > JTS-RE37. The sequence goes on from JBGTMS010000019.1 coordinate 6,370, forward strand.
CATTCGGCAACAATGTCGGTCATATCGGACTGGTCGAAACAGAATTCGGCTTTCATATTGTGAAGGTAGATCAAAAGCAGGATGTAATTCAACTTGCAACTATGAGCAGGGCCATCGAACCCTCGGAAGAAACAATCAATGGCCTTTTTACGGATGCCACCAAGTTTGAAATGGCGGCGAGCGATTCCGATAAAGCGTTCTCTGAGCTCGCAAAGGAAGCCAGCTATGTGATCCGCCCTGTGAATAAGCTTGGTGCACTGGATGAGAATCTCCCTGGCCTGGGGGCTCAGCGTTCCATTGTACAATGGGCCTTCAGTGAAGACACCGAAGTTGGCGACATCAGAAGATTTGGCATCAATAACGGCTATGCTGTGGTACAGCTGACTTATAAATATAAAGAAGGGGTTATGGCATCTGAAGATGCCTCCGCAACCGTGCTGCCTATCTTAAGGAAAGAAAAGAAAGCCGAAAGGATCATTGCTGCCAATAAAGGAAAATCTATGGAAGAGATGGCCTCTTCCAATAACACCAGTATTTCTACTGCAACGGCCCTGACCGTTAAAACGCCAACCATTCCGGGTGCAGGTAGAGAACCTGTGGTGGTCGGTACGGCAGTAGCGCTTGCCCAGGGAGCCACGTCAGGTCTGGTTGAAGGAGAAACGGGCATCTTTCTGGTGGAAGTCACAAGGAAGGAAGAAGCTCCCGTTCTGGATAATTATGCTACCTACGCCACTGCACTGAAAACAGCTTCCTCCGGTAGAGTTACAACCGCAGTTTACGATGCTCTAAAGGATAAATCGGAAATCGAAGACAGTCGCGCTCTTTATTATTAATACGGATCGTGTAAGACAAAAAGGTTAGTTCCGGAATATTCAGAAGTTACTTAAACAGACTTATTGATGGTTGTCTAAAGGCTGGGCCACTAGCTCACGGAAGGTGAGGACCGTCAGGTATCCACGTTTGTTGAAGTAGTGAACCACCTCAGGACCACCGGTGGCAATTATAAAATCCCCGCCCCAGGCCCCTAAGCTTTTTATAGCGCCTGGAAAATCAGGAAATTGACTATCCTTTACTGTGGGAATACCCAATACTGCCGAAAGTACAGTTTCATGTTCCGTCAATAGGTCTTCAAATTCTTTGAGGGAGCCAGCTGCCACCGCAGCTCGTGTAATGTCCGATATGCGGTCTACCAACCCGGATACATCTGACTGCCGCGTTTTGTAAGCTTCTATCGCGTCTCTGCTATTCTGCTTTTTATTCAGGTACACGAAGTAAAGAAAGTCGCTGAATGGGGGGTAAAATTTGACTGGAAACACCGTCGGAACCCCTGCTCTGAGCTGGTAGAGCAATGGCCGGCCCAGACGGGCACAGGCGATATCATATCCACTACCACCTAAAACTTCATTCTGCAGTTGGTAAGGATCCACTGAAGCCCATTCCGCTATATTGTTAACCAGGGTGGAGGAGGAGCCCAATCCCCAGAATCTAGGAAAATCAAGCGTAGTGACTACTTTATACCCCCGGTCCCCGGACAGCAATTCGGGGCGCTGTTTTTTTATCGACTTCAGCAGCCCCTGAAGTATTTTTAACCCTTCTAGCGAATTATCGGTCGCTGTAAGTGTGTTCAGATCGAATGCCGCCTTCAACCAAACCTTTCCATTCACATCCCTGCTTTCCCATTTGAGGCTCCCTTTCTCAGAAGGTTCTGTAGTCATGGACTGCCCTAAATATGTTGGAAGCGCGAGCCCAAGGGCTCCGTCGAGGATGGCGTACTCACCGGTTAGCAGTAATTTGCCGTGGGAATGGTAGTTGCTTATCATTTATCCGCCCCTGATTTTCTGAAATGCAGTCGCCACCGCGCTATGGGTCACCGTTTGTTTTCTGAACTGATGGATCAGGGCATCTTTTTCCATGGCGGTGGCGCCAAATTCATTCAGGATATTCAACAGGTGCATTTTCATATGACCATGTTGAATCCCTGTGGTTACAAGTGATCTCAGGGCGCCAAAATTCTGGGCGAGTCCGGCTGCGGCCGTGATTTGCATCAGTTGCTCCGCAGAGGGATGACCGAGGATCTCCAATGCCAGCTTCACCATCGGATGGAGCCTGGTAATACCCCCAACTGTTCCCAGAGCAAGTGGGATTTCTGTCCAGAAAGTGAACTGGCCATCCTCAACCGAGGCAAAACTGAGATTTTGGTAACTGCCATTCCTTGACGCATAGGCATGAATGCCAGCCTCAACCGCCCTGAAGTCATTCCCGGTAGCAACAGCCACAGCATCCACCCCATTCATCAATCCTTTGTTATGGGTGACCGCCCTGTAAGGTTCCACCCCGGCAATCTTCACGGCCTGCACTATTTTTGAGGCAAAGTCTGCCGGGCTTACAGCTGCATCCTCGTTGAGCTGCTCTACCGGGCAGGAGACCTCCGCTCTTACCACGCAACCCGGCACATAGTTGGAGAGAATGCTCATCACAATCTCGATGGCTTTCTCCTGTTCGGTAAATCTGGCATCAGCGGCTACTTCTCTCTTTAAGGTGGTCGCGAATTGTTCAAGGCAGGAATTAATAAAGTTTGCCCCCATCGCATCTTTCGTATTGAAAGTACAATGTAGTTGGCGGTAATTTGCAAGCTGCTGATTTTTGTCCCTAAGAGAGATATCGAGCACTCCTCCGCCCCTTTTTTCCATTGATTTGGTAATTTCAGAGGTATCCCGCAACATAGTAGATTTTATCTCAATGATAAATTGTTCAAGCTTTTTAAAATCTCCCTCGTAGATGAAGTGGACATGACCTGTTTTTTCAATACCCAGCACTCTGGTAGTAAATCCGCCACGATGTAACCAGTATTTCGCAGCCTTTCCGGCGGCGGCAACCACGGAGCTTTCCTCTGTTGCCATCGGAACGGCGTAGAGCTCCCCATTGATGAGGAAATTTGGAGCCACCCCGAAAGGCAGATAGAAGTTGCTAAGCGTGTTTTCGGTAAATTCATCATGCAATTGTTGTCTTACCGGATCTTCGTTCCAATAAGATTTCAACAGGGCACTGGTACGTTCTGGATCGCTGGTATGGTGAAGAGCGATCCACCTTATTTTCTCTTCTTTGGAAAGCTTGGAAAAGCCTTTAATGGGAACGGTCATAAGTGGCTGGTTTCTGGTCTAAAGATAGTGATTAGCCCATTATTTTCGGGCCGTGATCCCAGCGGACATTCATATTCACCCTACAGCAAGGATTTTGGCGTAAAACAGCCTTAGTAGAAGAATTATTAGTAAACTTGACGGTTTTAATATATTAACGTGAACAACTGTTAAGATTTTTAACTCGGAAATTATTTTCCCCTGACCCTGAAGGGCAATAATTTCTCTATCGGGCTAATTTTATAGTATTTTCCCTCTCCTTTAGGATTGGGGAAGAGTAAAATCCGGTTTTATTGGGTTATCCCTTATTCACGTTATATTAATGTAGATTCATGAGAAAGCTGGTTTTCCTTTTCGTATTATATGTCACATCCACTCTTAGTTCAATTGCACAGGAAAAGCAGATCAGCCAGGAAGATATCTGGGGAACTACTTTCAGTACAAAAGGTCTGGATGCCCTGCGCTCTCTTAAAAGCGGCACACAGTATACTGTCCTGAACAGAGAAGCGTCCGGGATCAGCACTGTGGATATCTACGACTATAAGACACAGGAGAAAACGGCTACCCTGGTTTCATCTGCGGATAATGAGGAACTCAGGGGCTTTACCACCTATTCCCTGAGTAATGACGAGTCAAAAATACTTCTCGGAACTGAGATAGAACCCATTTTCAGGCGCTCCAGACTCGGAGTTTATTTTATATATGACCGGCAGAACGGGCGTGTAATCAGCGTAGCCGGATCAAAAATACAGGAACCTACTTTTTCCCCTGACGGGAAGAAGGTGGTTTATGTCATGAACAACAATTTGTATCTCTTTGACATCGCACAGAACAAGACCAAACAGCTAACCACCGACGGGATTAAAAACAAGATTATTAATGGTGTTGCCGATTGGGTGTATGAGGAAGAATTTTCCTTTGTGCGTGCCTATGAATGGAATTCCAATGGGACAAGACTGGCATTTTTGCGCTTTGACGAATCGATGGTTCCGGAATTTTCTATGGATATGTATGGAAAGGCCCTTTATCCCACAGCCACCACTTTCAAGTATCCAAAGGCAGGGGAAGCCAATGCGGTGGTCTCCCTGTATATATATGATATGACCAGTGACAGGACGGAACATATTGATACCGGGGAGGCTTATTATATCCCCAGAATACAATGGATGCAGCATCCGGACCGACTGAGTTTTCAGGCGCTTAACCGTCACCAGGATCATCTGCAACTCTTTGCAGTGAATGCCAGCGATCTGACCACTTCCCTGCTCCTGGATGAAAAGGATAAGGCCTATATAGATATCACGGATAATTTAACTTTCCTTTCAGATGATCACTTTATTTGGACAAGTGAACAGGACGGATTCAATCACCTGTATTTACATTCCCCGGATGGCAGGTTGTTGCAACAGCTTACAAAGGGCGAATGGGAAGTTACCAAATTCTATGGCTATGACAGGAAGCGATCAAAAGTCTACTATCAGTCCACCGAGAACGGTTCAATCAACAGAGATATTTACAGTATCGATATTAGTGGAAATGGAAAGAAAAGACTGTCCGGAGAGGAAGGAACGAACCATGCAGACTTCAGTGCAGATTTCAGCTATTTTATTGAAACCTACTCAAGTAGTACCACCCCGCCGGTTTATACATTAAATGATGCGTTGACGGGGAAGGAGCTGAACGTCATCAGGGATAATGCGGAACTCCTGAATACCCTGGGTGACTACGAGCTCAGTCCCAAGGAATTTTCTACCATCTCAGTTAATGGGGAGGAATTGAATATGTATATGATCAAGCCCAGGGACTTTGATCCGTCCAGGGAATATCCACTCCTCATGTACCAATACAGCGGACCCGGTTCACAGAATGTTTCCAATAGCTGGATGCTGTCCAATGATTACTGGCACCAAATGCTGGCATCACAGGGAGTAGTCATAGTGTGCGTTGATGGCAGGGGTACAGGATTCAAAGGCCGTGATTTTAAGAAGGTCACTCAGAAGGAATTGGGGAAATATGAACTGGAGGATCAGATAGCCGCCGCCGAAAAATTAAGTGAACTCCCTTATATAGATGAAAAAAGAACAGGGATATGGGGATGGAGCTTCGGGGGTTTTATGGCGACCAACAGCATCCTGAAAGGTAGTGCGACCTTTGAGACAGCCATCGCGGTCGCACCAGTTACCAACTGGCGTTTCTATGATACCATCTATACCGAGCGCTATATGCAGACGCCGCAGGAAAACCCGGGGGGATACGATGAAAATTCCCCGTTGAACTATCCCGAATTGCTGGAGGGTAACTACCTGCTTGTCCATGGTTCCGGAGACGATAATGTGCATGTCCAGAATACGATGCGGATGGTAGAAGCTCTTGTTCAGGCCAATAAGCCTTTTGAATGGGCTGTTTACCCGGATAAAAGCCATGGCATTTCCGGGGGCAACACCCGAACCCACCTGTATAGCAAAATGACCCGCTTCATCAAAGATCACCTTGGAGGTCCAGGCGAGAAAAAAACGGACCTGAAAGAAAAGCAAATGATCAAGGGATGAACCACCGCAGATATTCAACTAAATCCAGCCAAAAATGAAAGCCAGATCAGAATTCGTAGAGGACCCGCAGATGATGGGACATCCCAAAGGCCTCTTTTATCTTTTTTTTGCCGAGCTATGGGAACGCTTCAGTTTTTACGGGATGCGGGCGCTGCTTACGCTCTATATGGTCAATGTCATTTTCGAGGCCCTTTCAGAAAGAGATTATGCTGCTGCTGCCGTATATTCCGCCTACGGCTCCCTGGTATATGCCTCTACCGTTATCGGCGGAAAAATATCGGACAGCATCCTTGGTATGCGCCGTTCCATTTTCCTGGGCGGAATTCTGATGGCCCTGGGGCATTTTGTACTTGCCATAGAAAATAACATGGCTTTTTATATTGCCCTGGCATTCATCATTGTCGGGAATGGGTTTTTTAAGCCGAATATTTCCACCTTCGTGGGGTCCCTCTACCCTGATGGAGATTCCCGCAAAGATTCCGGCTTTGTTATATTTTATATGGGGATAAATATAGGCGGTTTTGTGGCTCCGCTGCTTTGTGGCTGGCTTGGCAGTGCCTATGGTTGGCATTACGGCTTTGGCCTGGCCGGGATCGGGATGTTAACGGGGCTGCTCTTTTTCTGGAGTGGTATCAGAACCAATGTTTTCGGAAACAGGGGATTGGCGCCGGATATAGCATTACTTGAGAAAAAGACAGCTGGAATCAAACAGAAAACGCTGGTCCCCATACTGGCCGTTTCTGCAGTACCTGTGATCGCCTGGCTGCTATCGTCCTACCGACCCCTGGGTGAAGAAGGGACTTTCTTTGGGGATCAGAATATCGTGAATATTATTTTTAAGCTGCTGGCGATTTTGATTTTTTCATATTTGGGATATATCCTGTACAAGTCGACTGCGGATGAAAGAAAGAAACTCATCATGGCCGTGCTGATCACCCTTTTCATGACCATTTTCTGGGGTTTTCATGAACTCTCCGGTAGTGTCATCACCCTGTTTGCAGACAGGAACGTCAACCTTAGTGTCATTGATGCGGCCCAGACCAATGCTTTGAATTCCATGTTTATAATCATCCTGTCCATTCCGATTTCCCTCCTTTTCGGCTACCTCGCCAAAAGGAAGATGAACCCAAGGACTCCTTATAAGTTCGGATTGGGACTTGCTTTTGCTGGCATCAGTTTTTATGTGCTGGCACTTAGCGGGAATAGTGCTGATTCAGAGGGGATGGTTCCCTTTTCCTTTCTGCTCATCATGTATTTTCTAATTTCCGTAGGCGAATTGTTTATGTCCCCTGTCGGGTTGTCAAAAATTACCGATCTCTCGCCGAAACGCATTGTCGCTTTTATGATGGGCGTTTGGTTCCTTGCCTCTGCCTTTGCCTTTCAGGTGGTTGGTTTTATAGGAAAACAACTGGCAATAGAAAGTGATGATAAGAATATAGGGGGGCTCGAGACCCTGGGAGTGTATACGGAAGGCTTTGAACTGATCGCCCACTACGCCCTGGGCGCCGCGGTCATTGTTCTGGTAACAGCGCCGTTGATGAAGAAATTAATGGGCAATGTCCACTGACTTTATAAGATGAAGATCCAAAGCTCCCTGCTCACCTGTATAATAGAATCGCTGTTTTTTTTCGGCACACGTCTTTTGCCATCGTTGGATATAGGCCCTGTAATTACTCCCATCGGCAATTACAATTCGCGGGCTGAGAGAATCGAGGTAACGCTGCAAATGGATTCGCGGGGATTGGGTGAGCAATAGAATATCAGTTTTCAGGGCTGGTGGATTGGAAGTCAGTGTACTGTCAACTACCAATATACGCCTGCCATTCACCTGATAATGATTTTCCAGGGGCAGGTAATATATCTGCCGGATAGCGGAAGCCACAGCATAGTTTTTAACCAGGGGTATTGAGGCCAGGGTATCGGCTGTATGCACCCGGAGCCTGCCGGCGGACTGCTGGAGTAGTACCGTATTGGCGGACTGGTGAAGAAGCAGCGTACGTTCTACCCCGTGTAATCTTAATGCAACATGAAGCGACCACAGCTGAAATATAACCACCACGACGAGGAAGAGAATAACATTTCTGACCCTCATCCTCGCGAAGGAGCTTAACACCAGGAATACCAATAGGTAGGAGATCATAAGGTGACCCACATCAAATGAGATCTCTCTGAACAGGAAAGCTTCACGATGTGCCAGCCAGCGGATGATATGATTCATCACATAGATGATATACTGGTAAAGACGCATCAGGATTTCCGGGAGGGTTTGATAAAAAGCCAGAATGATGACGACAAAACCAAGACCCAGTATCACCCCAAGAAAAGGTATTATAAAGAGATTTGATAAAAAGAATAGGGCCGGGAACTGGTGAAAATAGTACAGGCTGATTGGAAAGACACCCAGCTGTGCCGCCAGGGAAACCGCCATTAGTTGCCACGCCTTTTGCAGTATCAGGTATTTGGGTGACCATAATGCCAATATGCCCGGATAACCCCAAATAATCGCAATAACCGCCGCGTAACTCATCTGAAAACCTGCCTGAAAGAGTAGCATGGGGTTAATGAGAAGGAGAATAAAAAACAGGGAAAGGGCAACAATATTAAAGGTATTACCGGGCCTGTTGAGGTAAAGCGCATAGGCCAGGAACGTAAACATCGTTACCGCCCGCACCACCGATGCTGAGAAACCTGCCAGGAAGGCAAATGCCCATAAAAGGAGCACAATCAGCAGGAGCTCTGCTGTTTTACCATGAGGCAGCCGCCTGAGCGGAGCAAGTAGAAATTTCAAAAGCATCAGAATGATTCCGATATGAAGTCCTGAAACAGCCAGGATATGTACCGCTCCCGCATTCTGATACTCCTCATACAGTTCCGCTCTTATGTCTTTCCGTTCTCCGAGTAAAAGTGCTTTGACAATGTCAAGCTCATCCCCACTGAAACCAGCGTCTTCCAGGCGTTGGATGATGGTACCCCGCAGACGGCCTGCCATTCCTAAAACAGTTGAGGAGGAAATGTTCCTCCAGCGAATGGCACCGGAACTAAGGTAGAGTTGGTGGTAAATTCCAAGATCCTCCAGATAGGCCTTATAATTAAACTGGCCCGGGTTAAGTGACGCCCTGATCTCAGCTAAAGTCCCGCCTACCAGGATTTCTTCATCTTCTTTAAGATCCTGGGTAAGTGAATCTGCTGCAACCTGTATGAGGAGTCTGCCACCAACCGATGCGTTATCCATTCGGAGAACCTCAGCTACATAGCGCCGGCCTGAAAACCCCGATTTCAATACCTCGCGTACCTTCAAATGCCACCTGTGATTTTCCTGTAGATTAAACAAGGAATAATGATCGGACTCGTAGGTCGGCTGCGCAATACAAACAGCCAGCATCCCGACACCCACGACGGTGGCCGTCATGGCCATCCCGAACAGCGCTCCTTTTTTTTTGTAAGGACCTATAAATAAAACTGTCAGGAAAAGAAAGGAAATGAGGGTGAAAAGGAGTGGCAGGACGGGAGACCATTTCGTATAGTAGCCCGCAAGTATGCCAAAAATCAGGAACAGGGTGAATTTCACGGGTATGAAATCCAGGGGACGCATGCTAAAAAACCCTTGTGGCCTTTACAAAAGCGTAATTCCAGTAGCCTTCGCGGAGGGACGAGACGATCACCCCTCTTGATGAAGTAGAATGTATAAATCGAATCTCATCACCTTCCACGGCGACTACAAGGCCTACATGATTGATCTTTTTCGCCTTTTTTGTAGTTTTAAAGAATAGCAGATCCCCTTTCTCAACCCTATTCACATGAATGGATTTCCCTTCTTCCGCCATCTGATAGGAAATTCTTGGAAGCTGGAAATCATGTTCTCCAAAAGCGAGATACAAGAGACCTGAACAATCCAATCCCTGCCTTGAAGTTCCGCCGAACTTATAGCGGACGCCCGTATAGGTGAGGGCAGTATGAATGATTTGGTCCGCCATTTCATCAGACGCATCTCCGGAAATGGGATGATTCAGGACGGCCGGCTCGACTGCATTTTCTTTGGTCCCTGCCTCTACCGTAACGTGTGGGCGCCCCTGCCGTATCGTTTTCTTCCTGGAAGAGCCGCAGGCACTAAGTATCAACGTTAGAATTACCGGGATTATAATGCTCTTCATTTTTTTTTTATCTTGACCTTCACGGTGCAAATTTACAATTGATCAATGATCAGGCCAGCAACTTTGTCACTGGCTCCCTGCCCTCCAAGTTTCTGCTCCAGTTCATAATACGCCTCAAATTGCGCTTTGCGGCCGGGCCCGGTCAGTATTTTTTTTAACGCTGTTATCAGATTTTTGGTATTCAGCTGGTCCTGTATAAGTTCCTGAACAACTTCCCTCTCCATGATCAGGTTAACCAGAGAAATGAATTGAAGTGTAATAAGTTTTTTGGCAATCTGATAGGAGATCCAGTTTCCTTTGTAGCAGACTACTTGCGGGACTTT
>JBGTMS010000020.1:0-37032 GCA_041743425.1 Zeaxanthinibacter sp.
TCTGGCGGTATCCATCCCGATCTTTTTCAATTCGTCTATGATCCAGCCTTCGATTTCATCAGAGAATTCTGTGAGCTCCACATCTTCTTCCACCCCTTCACGGAAGACATCGATCTCATATCCGGTAAGCTGTCCGGCCAGACGAATATTATGTCCTCCCCGCCCAATGGCTTTTGAAACCTCCTCCGGGCGCAGATACACCTGCGCCGTTTTTTTCTCGTCATTGAGTTTGACAGAGGAAACCCTGGCAGGGCTCAAAGCCCTTGTCACCATCAACTGAGGATTGTTGGTCCAGTTGATCACATCGATGTTTTCATTTCCGAGTTCCCGGACAATTCCATGGATTCTGGATCCTTTCATACCGACGCAGGCTCCTACCGGATCAATCCTGTCATCATAGGAATCTACGGCGACTTTGGCCTTCTCACCCGGAATACGTACTGCCTTTTTTATGGTGATCAACCCGTCAAACACTTCCGGGATTTCCTGAAAAAACAATTGCTCCAGGAAAACGGGAGAGGTCCTTGACATGAGGATCATAGGCTTGTTTCCTTTAAGCTCAACACTTTCGATAATCCCTCGCACGTTATCGCCCTTTCTAAAGAAGTCGGATGGGATCTGCTTATCTTTTGGCAGTATGATTTCATTGCCTTCATCGTCGAGCAGAATGATAGCCTTGTGCCTGATATGATGGACCTCAGCGGTATATATTTCCCCCTCCAGATCCTTGAACTGCTTGTAAATTGTTGTATTGTCGTGTTCGTGGATTTTGGAAATCAGGTTTTGACGAAGTGCCAGGATGGCCCGCCGTCCGAGATCAATAAGTTTCACTTCCTGTGATACGTCTTCACCCACCTCAAAATCAGGCTCGATTTTTCTGGCAGCCGAAAGGGAAATTTCTTCGTTCGGATCTTCCACCTGTCCGTCTTCCACTACCACCCGGTTTCTCCAAATTTCAAGATCCCCTTTGTCCGGGTTGATGATGATGTCAAAATTATCATCGGACCCGAATTTTCTTTTGAGGGCACTCCGGAAAACTTCTTCCAGGATCGCCATAAGTGTTACCCTGTCAATGAATTTGTCGTCTTTAAATTCTGAAAAAGATTCGATCAGCGCAATATTTTCCATTTTGATCTACGTTAAAATTTTAATACAACTTTTGCTTCTTCTATTTCAGAAATAGGAATTTCCTGTGTTTTCTGAACGGTAATTTTACCCTTGCCAACGGGTTTGACTTCCCGGGATTTCCACTCAAGGGTGATGGCTTCCGCCGTAGCGCTCCGCAGCTTTCCCTCAATGGTGTGCCCGGAGATGGTGACTTTCAATGTCCTTCCTATGTTCTTTTTATATTGCCTGGGAATCTTTATCGGGGCTGTGGCCCCGGCTGAGGTGACTTCCAGTGAAAAATCATACTCTTCGCTGTCCAGCTGATGTTCAATCGCCCTGCTGATTTTCATACAATGCTGCAGGTTGACGCCTTCATCTCCATCCAATACGATGCGAATGACCTGGTCCTGGGAAATTGAAAAATCAATCAGAAAAAGATTTTCATTTTCCAGGAGTGCCTCATTCAGCAAAGTCTCTACTTTCTCCTTAAACATATGCAGTACCCTCTTTATCCTCTGTATCCTTTACCTTATCTGCACCACACCCTCAGTGTGTGCGGCCGAAGCAGGCAGACTTTCCTGAAGGCTTATTTCAACTTTCAGTAATAAAAGAGGGGACAAATTGTCCCCTCATGAATACTTCTATATCATTTCAGTACAGCAAATATACAACTTTTTCATTATTTATATAAAAAAAGAGAGATATTCCACGACATATCAGGGGATTGCCGGGAAGGCACCGTATTTCAGGGATATTTATAAACCTCCGGTGAGTTTGTCATGGATTGGTGTATTTACCATATGAAACAGGATGATGATTTAACGCACTCCTGATATTCCCAAATTCTGCCAACTTTTACCCGGCCGCCTTCCGATATTGTCCGACAGTCATTTCAAGTGACAAAAAAGTGATTCATTAGGAGCGATTACCGAGGGAAAATTTAAGGGAGTAAAGAGCCGAGGTAGTTTTTTTACCGACTCCGTTTAAAAATAAAAATCCCGGTACGTGTGTATCGGGATCTGTATCTCTTCTAGTTGGCCTACTAGGACTCGAACCTAGAACGACTGGACCAAAACCAGCTGTGTTACCAATTACACCATAGGCCAATGCCACTTAAGAGCCTGCAAATTTAAGACAAACTTTTGTTTGCGCAAACATTTTTAAAGACAATCCCCATAAATTAGAAGGTCTTGCAGACCCACTCCAAAAACACACCCCAGTTGATGTTATATCACTTGCCATCAGGACCAATGTACCATTGTCGCCACGTAAATATGCTAAGGGCTTCCTGTTGCGATTTAGTCCTTATAAGCTGTCATCACAACCCGTGGGATTACTGCTGCCAGGCAGTCCTACGGGCTAGTTATTAGGCTGTTAAAGCTTTACCAAAAATTACAACCCATATCTATTAAAATTAGTAAATTCGCCACGGCAGCCAAAAACGCATTGCATGTTTTCAAGGAATTTCGAGAAGTGGGACACCATCGCGGGATGGACTGTATTTTTTATCGCTCTTATAATATACGGCATTACAGTTGAGCCTACCGGTAGTTTCTGGGATGCCGGGGAGTATATCACCACTTCCGCGAAATTACAGGTTGCCCATCCTCCCGGCGCGCCACTTCTGCAGATGATAGGCGCCTTCTTTGCCATGTTTGCCTTTGCTCCGGAGGAAGTAGCGAGGATGGTTAATTACGTCTCCGGAGTTTCAAGTGCCTTTACGGTGCTTTTCATGTTCTGGACGATCACCAACTTAACCAGGAAACTCATTTCCAGAGATGAAACCCTGTCTGAAAGTAAAAGCATCGCGGTACTCGGCAGCGGACTGATTGGTTCCCTTGCCTTTGCATTTTCTGATAGTTTTTGGTTTAATGCTGTGGAAACCGAGGTATACGCCATGGCCAGCATGATTATGGCGCTCTTGCTCTGGTTGGGCCTTAAATGGACCGATAATCTGGAGCATCCGCGAGGCAACCGATGGCTGTTACTCATCTCTTTTGTGATCGGACTTACCTTTGGGGTCCAGTTCATGGGATTCCTGGCCATTCCCTCGATAGGTCTGCTTTATTTCTTTAAAAAGTATGAAACCACAACAGTAAAAAACTTTTTGCTTGCGAATCTGGCGGTGATAATCATCCTGATGCTTGTCTACAAATTTTCACTGACCTATGTGCTTAAAGTATTCGGGTGGAGTGAAGTCTTTTTTATTAATAGTATAGGATTGCCCTTTAATTCCGGGACCATTATCATGGGGCTGATTTTTGCGGCCGCGTTTTATTTTGGGTTGAGGTATACCAGGACTAACAATTACACTACGGCCAACACCATTGTTCTTTGCGGGATGTACCTGATCCTCGGATTCTCCTCCTGGTTGATGCTCCCGATCCGGGCCAATGCCAACGTGGTGATCAATGAGAATAACCCATCCGATGCGAGGTCACTGCTTGCCTATTATAACAGGGAACAGTATCCGGGCGTGGATAGTCCGGTCTATGGCACTTATTACACAGATATGTTCGCAGCCCCAGGTGAAGAGGTGGACGATAAGCCAAAATATGAAAAGGATGAAGCTCTTGGAAAATATATCATAGTCAATAAATACGAGGATGCGATTCAGGGGCCGAACCCTAAGCATCAAGGCATCCTTCCCAGACTGTGGAGCGATCAGAATGCCGAAAATTACATGAAGTATTTTGGGGCGGTCGATTTCAAAATGACCAACTCTAATGAGGAATTGAGCACTGCTGTTCAACAACTGAGAACAGGCTATGAAAACGGGGAGATCGATGAAGAGCAATACATCGGTTTCCTCAAGCAATTCAATGAATATATTGAGGTGTTACCTCCTTCGATCTGGCAGAATATAAGATATATGTTCGAATTCCAGTTCGGCTATATGTATTGGCGCTATTTTATGTGGAATTTTGTCGGGAAGCAGGATGACGTTCAGGGTCGGTATAATGGCAACGGAGAATGGTTGAGCGGAATTGGTTTTATTGACAGTCTACGGTTGGGCAGTCAGAACGACCTCCCCCAGGATGTACTCGACAACAAAGGCAGGAATACGTATTTCTTTTTGCCGCTGCTTCTTGGATTGGTTGGACTCGTATTTCAGATTTCCAGAAATCCGAAACAATTCTGGGTATTTTTCGTGTTTTTTCTTTTTACAGGGATCGCCATTCAATTCTATACCAACCCTACCATCTTTCAGCCTCGGGAGCGCGATTATTCACTGGTTGGGTCCTTTTACATTTTTGCTCTTTGGATTGGCCTGGGTGTATACGGGCTTTTTGAAGAATTTAAAAAATGGGTGAAGCCGCGGATCCTTGCTCCCGCGGTACTATTCATTTTGCTTCTTGCCGTACCCGGTTTAATGGCTTTTCAGAACTGGGATGATCATGACCGCTCCAACAGGTACACTGCACGTGCAAGTGCCCGTGCTTACCTCGATTCCTGTCAGGAGGATGCGGATGCCATGCTCTTTACGATCGGGGATAATGACACCTTTCCCCTATGGTACGCCCAGGAAATAGAGGACCACAGAACAGATGTCCGGGTTATTTGCACCAGTCTCTTTGCAACCGACTGGTACGTAGACCAGATGAAGCGCAAGGCCTATGAAAGCAATCCGATCCCATCACAGTTAACTCATGAGCTTTACCGCTATGGGAACCGGGATGTTATTTATTATCAGGGCCTGCCCGGGATATCTGAAAAGCGATGGGACATCAAGGATTTTATGAACTGGATCGGCAGTGACGAGCCACAGACCAAGTTGCGATATATCCTTGAAAAAAAAGGAGCAGATCTTAGTGAATATTCGGAAAGTACCCTGGATCTGGTCTATTATCCAACCCACCAGATCAGAATTCCAGTAAATAAGAAAAATGTCCTTGATACAGGTCTTGTCAAGGCAAAGGACAGTGCTCTAATTGTGGATTATATCGATGTTGACCTGCCAAAGAGTGCGCTCCCGAAGAACCGTATCATGATGCTGGATATCATGGCTAACAATGACTGGAAACGACCTATTTATTTTTCCGGCGGCAGTTTTGATAAGGCAGAATATATATGGATGAAGGACTTTCTTCAGCTTGACGGTCTTGCCTACAAACTTGTGCCAATTGAAACCAAGAATCGGAGCGCTTTTGAAATGGGAAGGATAGACAGTGAACTGATGTATGATATTGTCACCAAATGGGATTGGGGAAACTCCGGGAGCCCGGATATCTATCATGACCCGCAGACCCGGACTCAGGGACTTTCCTTTCGTGGCAACCTTGCACGCTTAATGGAAACGCTGATAGAAGAGAACAAGATTGAAAAAGCGAAGGATATCATTGAGCTGGCCATGACCCATATGCCCGTGGCATATTTTGGCTTTTATACCTTTGTAGAACCATTTATTGATGGCTATTATAAGGTTGGTGAGACAAAAAAAGCCAGGGATTTATTCAATCAGCTGAAAAATATTTACCAGGACAGGCTCGATTATTATGCAGGAATTCCGATGGACGAGCAGTATGGCAGGATAGAGGATATCGTTGCGGACATGGAGGCATACAGAAGGAATATCGATATGCTGATCACCAATGATGACAGGGAGTTATCAGAAAAGGAAACCCTGATATTTAATGAGTACATAGACCAGTTCAGCCATTTCTATCAGGATGATAATCTTCCGGAAGAATCCGGGATGGAAGATCCGGATATCATAGACACCCTACCGGTTTCGGACACTACAGAAATAGACCAGACAAGAACTACCAGAGAACCGGATAGCCTTTCGCTGCCTGTTACGGACAGTAGTGTGGAGTGAGGCATGACCGCCAAAGACAAATTGTGAAATTGATGCCGGTTACTGCCATTCGATGACAGAGGTACTATTTTAAGGGTAGGAAGAATGAAAATAATGGGTGTTGTCCTTCAAAAAATCACCCTTGTTGCAGAAAAAATCAGAGGTATTCATTGAGAATTCCGATGAGGGTATTGGCATCCTGTTCACCACTCTGCCGCCACACCATTTCACCCTTTTTATAGATCATCAACGTTGGCAGCCCTTTTACACGCAGGGCCTGGGAAAGTTCCTTATTCTTATCAACATCAATTTTAATAACCTTGCCCTTATCCCCCAGAGCGGCCGCCACATCACGGAGCACCGGGTGCATAGAGGTCGATTGCTCATTCCATTCCGCATAGAAGTCCAACAACACAGGGATATTCAGATCTATTAACTCTCCGAATTTAGACATATGTAAATCATTGGGTTAGGCTCCAAATGTATGAAAAAATGTTAAAAAACCAGTGCAGGTCCCCTTTTTGTAAGGTCCGCCCTAGTTAAATTCAAGTTAAAGATTTACGCTTTAGTGTCAGCACAGAGATTTCAGGCCAGATTCCTACACGGCCAGGGTACCCTAGAAATCCAAATCCCCTGTTTACATTGATCAGTTGCCCCATTTCTTCATAGATTCCCGCCCAATATTTATACCGCCATTTTACGGGACTCCATTTAATTACCCCGGGGATTTCAATACCAAATTGCATCCCGTGTGTGTGTCCGCTCAGGGTCAGGTGATAATGATTCTCATCCTTTAACACCACGTCTTCCCAATGGGATGGATCATGACTCATAAGGATCTTGAAATCGTTTTTGTTGACTCCTGACGCAGCCAA
This sequence comes from Zeaxanthinibacter sp., assembly GCA_041743425.1. Taxonomy (GTDB): domain Bacteria; phylum Bacteroidota; class Bacteroidia; order Flavobacteriales; family Flavobacteriaceae; genus JTS-RE37. Next base: position 6,781 of record JBGTMS010000020.1, read on the forward strand.
TTGAAGGTCTCCTGCTTTTTTAAAACCTCCTCTACCCCAGTTTTCAACCCCTATGAGCGCTAATTTGTCCGCACCCCGGGTCAAATACCTGCTTTCATTCAAAAGCAGATTAAATCCCATCGACTTCTGAAGAATTTTCAGTTCTTCAAGATTCTGTTGTTGGGCATCCGGCGAATCCCATGTAATGTAATCTCCGTAATCATGGTTCCCTAGGACGGAGTAGATCCCGTCCGGGGCCCGAAGCGTCGAAAATAATTCTGTCCAGGGTCGCATTTCCTCCGTCTTGTTATTGACAAGATCTCCCGTGAAAAGGATGATATCACTTTTTTGACGATTCACCAGATCAACGGCGTAGGTTATTTTTTTGCGGTTGTCAAAACTACCACTGTGAATATCAGAAATCTGGGTGATCTGATAGCCGTCAAATGCAGGCGGAAGGTCGTCAAACTCTAGCGTGTACTTGAGCACTTTAAAATTGTATTTCCCCTTATACATCCCATACAGCAGGGCGGAAAATGGCAGGGCGGCAATTCCTAAAGCGATAATGCTGAGAAATCTCCGTCTGGTGGGAATACTGAATTCCGCAGAGGTTCCGAAGAATTTCTGGTAGGATCCGGAAATGAGTCGGAAAATATCCTCGGAAAACAAAAAGATGATGGTGATTAGTTTAAAGGTCAGTATGGCGAGCAAAAAGCCGAAGGCGTAACTTTTAGGACGGCTGAGTACCCTTTCGGCGGGATCGCCCCAGGTAAACTGGTAAATAAAATTTGCGAGGACAATAAGGGATACGATGGTGGTGGTGTAGTATACCCATGGATGCTTCGTAACAGTCTTCATCGCCTGGAGGGTATAGAAACCCATAATAAAATAAATGACAATGAAAACGACCCATCGGAGCATAGCGGATTTTTTGCAAATATATTTCTTTCAGCTACTGCATAGGGACTCCATTACACATTATTTAACGGTATCGACTAATATCCGGATGGTTTCCGGATCGCTTATCGCAATTGTATCGTCTCTGAAGAATTTGGAAGAATACATGGATAGTGGAGGGATCTCTGCCAAATTTCTTTGGAAGGAAGTTGCAGAAAAATGTAGGGCATCAAAGCCGTTATCCTTGAAATAACTTACATTATTCTGGTTGACACCACCTCCCGGAATGATGGTGACTCTTTGGGCGGATGCAAGCAGTCTGAGCAGTAATTCCCGCCCGGTCCACACATCGACTTGTTGGCCGGATGTGAGGAGCCCGTTTATTCCGATATCTTCAAGCTGTTGCAGGGCCTTTAGCGGATCCTTTACCCAGTCAAAAGCCCTGTGAAATGTAAATGTCATAGGTCCGGCAACTGTCCGAAGGGCGGCTGTCCGTTCCAGATCCGGATGCAACTCAGGTGTTAGTATCCCGGATACGATTCCGTCGAATTCCAAATCCCTGCAGATCATGATATCCTCCTTCATGATTTCAAATTCTACGTCAGAGTAGGTAAAGTCGCCACTTCTGGGGCGGATGAGGACATGGACCGGAATGTGAACTTGCTCCCTGACTTTTCTTAGTACGGCATAGGAGGGGGTTATGCCGCCAACCCCCAACTCTGAACACAGTTCAATCCGGTCTGCTCCGGCATCCTGGGCATTCAACGCCGATTGAACGGAATTGGCACAAACTTCTATGATCATTATGCTTATATTTAGCCTCCTAAAAGTAAACAACCCACGCAGATGAAACGAAGAAATTTTCTCAAAAATTCCACCCTTGGCACGGCCGGAGTCGTTTCTTCCGGAATCCTCGTATCCCCGGCCAGACCGGTCCCGGCTGCCGGAGACTCCCTGCAGGACAGTAAAGGTGTGCTGCCGGTTGTTATTGCCACCTGGGATGTTCCCAATGCAACCTCAAAGGCCTGGGAGATTCTGGCAAGTGGCCAGTCAGCTCTCGACGCCGTAGAGCAGGGGGTAATGATAGAAGAGGCAGATGTTGCCAACCAGTCTGTAGGCAAAGGCGGCCGGCCGGACAGGGATGGTCATGTCACCCTCGACGCCTGTATAATGGACAAGGAGGGCCGCTGTGGCGCAGTCGTATACCTGCAGAATATTGTGCATGCGGTATCTGTCGCCCGCAGGGTCATGGAAGATACCCCTCATGTGATGCTTGCCGGTTCCGGCGCGGAGCAATTCGCTTATGAGAAAGGTTTTAAAAAGGAAGACCTGCTCACGGAAAAATCCAGACAGGAATGGTTGGAGTGGAAAAAAACCTCCGAGTATAAACCGGTTATCAACATTGAAAATCACGATACTATTGGCATGCTTGCCATAGATGCCAACGGCGATATTGCCGGCGCATGTACCACCAGTGGAATGGCCTATAAAATAGGAGGACGTGTCGGAGATTCGCCGATCATTGGAGCCGGCCTTTTTGTGGACAATGAGGTGGGGGGTGCAACCGCCACCGGTGTTGGGGAAGAAGTCGTGCGAACTGTGGGCAGCTTTCTCATTGTGGAACTTATGAGGCAGGGAAAATCACCGCAGGAGGCTTGTGAAGAGGGAGTACGGCGGATTGTTTCCAAACATGGAGATCGTCCAGATTTCCAGATCGGATTTATAGCCATCAATAAAAAAGGAGCGTCCGGTGCGTATTGTATTCAGCCCGGATTCACCTACAGGAAATATTCAGGGGACGGCCACAGCAACACTTCGGTCAAAAGTTATCTCACTCCCTGAATGCTTTGAGAAACTAATTCATCTTTGTAACTTCAGCAAACCGACGAATCTACACCTATGGCAGAACAAAAACGACTTTTTCTACTGGATGCCTATGCCCTGATTTTCAGAGGGTACTTTGCTTTGATAAAGAATCCCCGTATCAATTCAAAAGGGATGGATACCTCTGCCATCCTGGGATTTATGAATTCGCTCTTAGATGTTATCAACCGGGAACGCCCGGACCACCTGGCTGTCTGTTTTGATAAGGGTGGGAGTACGGACAGAACCGAGATGTATGCCGAATATAAGGCGAACAGACAGGAGACCCCCGATGCCATAAGGGTGGCCATCCCGTATATTCAGAATATCCTCAATGCGATGCACATTCCTGTCGTGGAGCTGGAGGGCTGGGAAGCCGATGATATTATTGGAACCCTTGCCAAACAGGCCGAAAAAGAAAATTACAAAGTATTTATGGTAACCCCGGACAAGGATTTCGGCCAGCTTGTATCCGACAATATATTTATGTACAGGCCCGCAAGACTTGGAAATGGCATTGAAATCTGGGGTATTCCCGAGGTTAAAAAAAGGTTTGGTGTTGAAAGGCCTGAACAGGTAATAGATTACCTGGGCATGATGGGCGATGCCAGTGATAATATCCCCGGAATCCCCGGAGTCGGTGATATGACGGCCAAAAAATTCATCAAGGAATTCGGCTCAATGGAAGGCCTTCTGGAAAATACGGACAAATTAAAGGGAAAGATGCGGGAGAAGGTGGAAGCCAATGCCGCACTTGGACTCCTTTCAAAAAAGCTGGCAACCATTTGCATCGACTGCGATGTAGTCTTTAATGCGGAAGATTATGAACTTTCCATGCCTGATGGGGTCAAAGTGCAGGAAATCTTTGAAGAATTGGAATTCCGCCGAATGAAGGAGCAGTTTCTTAAAATATTCTCAGCGGAAAAGGCAGAACTACCCACCCAGATTACCAGCACCGAAACCGGTCGGAAACAAAACCAGGGGGCGGGAAGCGGTCAATTTACGCTCTTTGATAATGATAGTGACGGAGCAGCCACCCTGGCGGAATTCTCCGGACGGAAAACTATCAGGGAGGTATCCCACGTGTACCAGAGTGTACAGGACGGCCTGGGAATGGAATTGTTTCTACAAAAGTTAATGAAGCAGTCGTCTGTTTGTTTTGACACGGAAACTACGTCGCTAAATCCGCTCATAGCACAGCTTGTCGGTATCGCATTTTCCTGGGAAGCCGGGAAGGGGTTTTACGTTCCGTTTCCCGAATCTCAGGAGGAGGCGCAAAGCCTGATAGAAAGGCTGCGTCCTTTTTTTGAAGCGGAACATATTGAGAAAATAGGCCAAAACCTCAAATACGACATCATGGTACTTCAGAAATATAGCATAACTGTGGGAGGACCCTTATTTGATACCATGCTCGCTCACTACCTCATCAATCCGGATATGCGTCATAATATGGATGTGCTGGCGGAAACCTACCTGAATTATACCCCGGTATCTATCACAGAGCTAATTGGAAAGAAAGGGAAAAACCAGATCAGCATGCGTGAAGTTCCCCTGGAACAACAAACTGAATATGCCGCGGAAGATGCCGATGTAACCTATCAGCTTGCACAACATTTCAGACCGGAACTTTCAGATGCTAAAACTGAAAAATTATTTTCTGAAATAGAAATCCCTCTTCTCCGTGTGCTGGCCGATATGGAAATGGAGGGCATACAACTGGATGAGCCCTTTCTGAAGGTACTTTCCAAAAAACTGGAAGGTGATATTATTCAACTTGAGAAAAAGATTTATGAGGAGGCGGGTGAAAATTTCAATATTGCATCTCCGAAACAGCTGGGAGATATCTTATTTGAGAAGTTGAAACTGATAGACAAGCCAAAAAAGACAAAGACAGGACAGTACTCTACTGCCGAGGACGTCCTTTCTTATCTTGCCAAGGACCATCAGATCATCCGCGATGTTCTGGACTACAGGGGACTTTCAAAATTAAAGAGTACATACGTAGATGCCCTTCCGGAACAGATTGAACCATCAACAGGAAGGGTACATACAGATTATATGCAAACGGTGGCGGCCACGGGCAGATTAAGCAGCAACAATCCCAATCTGCAGAATATCCCCATCAGAACGGAAAGGGGCAGAGAGGTTCGGAAAGCATTTGTTCCAAGAGACAAAGACCACTTGTTACTTTCAGCGGATTACTCACAGATAGAACTCAGGATCATCGCTGCGCTCAGTGAGGAATCAACCATGATCGAAGCCTTTAAAAATGGGGAAGATATTCATGCCTCTACAGCCTCAAGAGTATTCAATCTTCCGCTGGAAGAGGTGACCAGGGAGCACAGAAGCAATGCTAAAACCGTAAATTTTGGAATTATTTATGGTGTGTCAGCCTTTGGGCTCAGCAACCAGACAGCGCTATCCCGGTCCGAAGCAAAGGAGCTAATTGATACTTACTATAAAACTTATCCCAAGCTTCGTAATTTTATCAGCAATCAAATCGAATTCGCAAGAGAACACGGCTATGTTCAAACCATTCTGGGAAGAAGGCGTTACCTGAAAGATATTAACGCCGCAAACCAGGTTGTCCGGGGGGCTGCGGAACGCAATGCCATTAATGCGCCCATACAGGGCAGCGCTGCGGATATCATTAAAATTGCGATGATCAATATTCATAACAGGCTGCAGGAAGGTAAATATAGATCCAAAATGCTGTTGCAGGTACATGACGAACTCGTATTTGATGTCTATCGGCCTGAGGAAGAGGATCTCCGGGCCCTGATCAAAAAAGAAATGGAAAATGCCTATCCGCTTGAGGTTCCGCTGGTAGTAGATATGGGTGTCGGCAAGGATTGGCTTGAAGCCCATTAAGGAGGGGCTTAGCTTAAAATGCCTTCACATACTTATTGAAAAACAAAATTATTAGGTCACCGCGAAAAGTGGGCTGTTGAGGACAGAAAGCTCGTAGGTATCAAGCGGACTTCCCAGAAATACGTCGGCATTTTCTGCTCCTGCACGCTGCGCGTAATAAAGATTGAACGGGTTTCTTCTTGAGTACACATTATAGATGGTAAACGTCGAGTCACCTGACCATCTCCGGTTCTCTTTCCGGCTGTAGGCCACTTTCCAGGACAAATCCAGACGATGGTAAGATCGTAATCTTTCATTATTGCGTTCTATAAAAATCGGAATATCTATTTCTTCAATTCTAAAAATACTATTTGCCACTGTATAGGGTCTCCCTGTCTGCCCTGTAAAATTAAAACTCCAGGTATTGTATTTGTCTCCTTCAAAATTGATCGTTCCGTTCAGAACATGGGGCCTGTCAAAATCTGAGGGATACCATTGGTTGTTATTCACTCTGTCAGCCAATTTTTCATTGTTTGAACGCAACAGGCTGCGGGACCAGGTATAATTGAACCAGCCATTTACTTTTCCCTTATCCTTTTTATAGCTCAGCTCGATCCCGTAGGCCTTCCCTTCTCCCTGTACCACATCCCTTTCCAGAAATTCCTGGAGGAAAAAATCTGCTCCCGGTTTGTAGGTCAGATTGTTATCGGATGCCCTGTAATAGCCTTCGAGTCCCATTTCTCCCGCACTGTCAGGCAGGTCCTTGTAAATTCCGAGACCATAATTACTACTTTGTTGCGGAAGAATATAAGGATCCGATGTCTTCCATCTGGAGGTCGGCAACGGAGTGGTGGAAATATATAAAGTTTTTACACCAAGAATCATTTAATTATCAGGTGCTTTTAGTTCGTAAAAACCGGAGGCGTTTTCTATTTCCAGACCTGCTCATAAATTTACAAATGACTACTTCATTCCCCTGGTCCGTACCATTGCGCAGTATTTTTAATTAAAAATGGAAAAGTGGAAATTGTAAGATGACACATTCGCGTTGCCAGAACGATACTATCGAATTGCTTTTAAAAACCTCTAAATATGATGGCCAATCAGGCATGTAATTGGCAAAGTCATGAAAAGCCTGTTTGGTAAAACGAGCAATTGGTAATCATAAATTAAACTGCTGTTTGTTGTCTAGAATACGAAACGGTAGGTAGCTTTGATCAGGAAGATGTTCAGAGGCTGATCCCCTCCGAAGACATTGTCTCCCAGGTTTTTAAAAAGGGTGGCCTGAGGATCCCCTGATTGAGAAAGATCCTGGGACCAGACAAGGAATATTTCAGAACCCGGAATATACTCCCATCGGATTACCAGGTTTGACCGGAATTGGACGAAAGAGAAGTCGGGATCGCCAAAGCTGAACTCAGAAGTACCATCCCTGTTTTCATCGACGAAGTAAGTGTTATCCTGAAGTGTAAGCTGATTTGCCGCATAAGAGGTAATCCTGTCATCAAAACGCTCTGCAAGCGGATCCGTGACATACTTAAACGCGGAGTACCTGCCCCTTGAAATAAAAGGTTGCCCCCAATATTGTATACTGAGATTGGGATTTATGGTATAGTTCAGCCGGAAGGACATGCTGAGCGTGCGCTGCGCAATTTCACCATTCAGGTACCTAACATCCCCGTTCAGATCTATATTATCTATGAACTGGAGCTGATCATTATTTATGGTATATGCCGGGAAAGCCGAGATCCGTAAGGCATTCATCGGCTGATAACTCAGACCGGCCTCAATATAATAATACCGGTAAGAATCATCGAGTGTCATATTGATGTTGTGGAAGACACTGAATATCAATTTCTTGCGGCCATCCGACTCTACCCCGTTGTTGATATTAAGTCGCGGTGACAGTCTGAGTCTCGGACCACCCCTGAGGGCAAAATTAGAATAATTGATAGGAGCATAGGTAATGCCGAGGTTACTGAACCAGTTTTTCTTCCAGTTCTGCCAGGAATTGGTATTTAGCTGCAGCAGGTTGTGATTGCCTCCAAAGTCCCATGCACTCCAGTGATTATAGTTGATACCCACTTTCCTGAAGGTACTATCAGGTTTTAATGTCTGATACCCGATCCAGGTATAGTGTCGGATATCATCTGCCCTGGTTTGAAATCCCATATCATTTAATTCAAGCTCTGGAGAGCGCCAGGTTCCGCCTGTTTCAAATTTCCAATGTCCGTTTCCGACTTTGCCGAGCTGGAGATTGCCTCCGGTCCCAGTCAGGGAAGTTTTTTCCGGATCCACTTCCACATGATCGGCATCCACGCGCTGAAAGAGATGTGAGATCCCCTCTTGCGTTGCATTGACAGACTCGGCGCTTCCGGCAACATGACTCCATACCATATTTCCTCCCACGTACCAATCCCTGTTATTCCATTGATGCTTAAAATCTAGCCCTCCTGAATAGGCAGACCTGTGAAGGAAATCAAGATTATCCGAAAGGGCATCCCTGTTAGCCGCCGTCACGATCCCACCTACATAACTATTTCTTTCATTAAAGTCTTTTTGAAGTCTACCCACAAAATAATTGGTCAGTGGTTCCACTATGTCACGTCTTCGCGAACCTGCATTATCGATAGTTGCAAATCTTCGTGCGGTAACACTTTCCAAAATCCCGATCGACCAGCCATCTTTTGTCTTACCGCTGAATTTGGCAGCACCAAGGATAGGGGTTTTATCCGGCTGATCGACAAAATCGCCATCTCCCAAAACGGGAAAGCCCTGAGGGCTGCGGCCGATACGCCGGGAATAAAATACATTGTCTGAACCAAAAGTGTCCCCTGCCTCAGAATTTGACAGCCGGAAATCAAAAATGTTCTTATTCTCAACAAAAAACGGTCGTTGTTCCTGAAAAAATATCTGAAAACCATCCAGGGCAATTGCTGAAGGATCGGCCTCGACCTGCCCAAAATCGGGATTGATGGTCAGGTCCATGGTCAGATCATTCGTTATGCCGATTTTAGCGTCCAGACCCGCAGTTATCGATCCATCCTTCCCATCCCTGAATGGATTTCCGGGCTCGGCCTCATAGGATTCGAATTTCGCCACGGAATACGGCTGAATTTCCAGTTGTTTCTGGGGTTCCAGATCCAGCAACCCATGCAATTCCCCAAACTCACTTACAAATCCCGGACTATCGGCGCGAATACGTTGCCATACCGACCGCTCTTCATCGCGGAAAAAACGGCGCATCACCTGCAATCCCCAAATCTGTTGTCCGCTTTTCCCGAATTTCAGCTGGCTTAAAGGTATTTTCATCTCGGCATTCCAGCCCAAAGAATCAATACTTGCCTTGGTGTACCAAATGGGATTCCAGCTTTCATCCTCGTTGGCCCCATTATTGGACTCAAAAATATCAGCTTTTACACCGGCCGCGGTAACCAGAAATCCAAAGGCCGTTCGCTTATCATGATAACTGTCAATAAAAAAGGCAACCCAGTCCCCTTCAAACCCATCGCGTCTGGACAGCCGACGGACAATTTTATCAGGTTCCTTATCGAAACACTGAACAGCAATGTACAAGGCTTTTTGGTCATAAAGTATTTTGAACCTGGTCTGAAAGTTCGGCTGGGTGTTCTCATCCGGTCGTTGCTCAATGAAATCGGCGCCCCATGGCACGCTTTCCCATACAGCTTCATTGATCAGCCCGTCAATTTCAGGTACAGCTTCCGCCGGGAGTGCCTGTGTGACATAAGTGCGTATCGGGACGACAGTGGTACTGTCCTGCGCCATAAGAGCCCATTGAGCCAGGAAAATGGCACAGAGAAAGAAGAAGGAATTTCGCATGCAAATTCGTTTTTTGATTGAGCTGCCCAGCCATTAAGTGACTTTCCTCCTTTGCCATGTTGGCCAGCCTGATGCTCTAAAGACTATTGTATAAGTAAATAGTTACACCTTACAGGGGGGTAATTTCACTTATTTAACAAAAAGAAACCCATAAGTTGATCCCATAAATATTTCCTGAAAATTATCCGGGGGTCAGATTTGTAATTCAACTTTATAATTGTACATTTGCAGCCCGCTAATCGGGAAAATTGTGTTTAATTATTAAAAATATTCGTAGTGGATACATTGAGCTTCAAAACCATTTCGGCGAATAAAAAGACCGTTGTAAAGCACTGGTTGCTGGTAAATGCAGAAGGACAAACCCTGGGCCGAATGGCGTCTGAAGTCGCCAGGCTGCTGCGTGGTAAGCATAAGCCTAGTTTTACACCTCACGTTGATTGCGGGGACAATGTCATTGTCATCAATGCTGAAAAGATCCATCTGACCGGGAATAAATGGGAGGATAAAAAGTATATTCGGCATTCGGGTTACCCCGGGGGGCAGCGTTCAAGGACTGCCACTGAAGTATTGGCACGCAGGCCTGAGGATATTGTTGAAAAGGCTGTCAAAGGAATGCTGCCGAAGAATAAACTCGGTGCTGAACTGTTTCGCAACTTGCGGGTCTATGTCGGCACAGAACATGGTCAGGAGGCGCAAAAACCTACAGAGATCAAATTAAACGAACTTACATAATGGAGGTAGTTCATAAAATCGGCAGAAGAAAAACAGCTGTTGCACGGGTTTACGTGTCAGATGGAAAAGGGAATATTACGGTAAATAAGAGAGATCTTGCAGACTATTTTCCCACTGCCACCCTGCAGTACAAAGTCAAGCAGCCTTTCTCCCTGACCAATAATGAAGATAACTTTGATGTAAAGGTAAACGTCTATGGCGGCGGTATCACCGGGCAGGCGGAAGCCATCCGGCTGGCGTTGTCACGGGCATTATGTGAAATGGACGCGGAGCACAGAGTAGTTTTGAAACCAGAAGGACTTCTGACCAGAGATCCAAGGATGGTGGAACGGAAGAAATTCGGACAGAAGAAAGCAAGGAAGAAATTCCAGTTCTCGAAACGATAAACGTGCCGGTCAGATACCTGTCATTAATTTGCCGGGGCATCAACACCCACGGCCGTTAGCAAGGATACAATAGCGTATAAATTAACAAAGTTCATTGAAAGGCCCTCAATCATGGGTCACCAAATTACCTGAACCTGTTGCGACCTGACAACGGGGAGTATGAAGGTTCAGACTCATTTAGTTTAGCATCTAAACAGGAAGGCGATTTCGTCCGAAGATGGAAGTACCACTTGCCTGTTGCTATTTCAAAAAGAACGTAAACTAAGTTTAAAATGGCTAAAAAAGTCGAAGTAAAAGAATTATTGGATGCAGGTGTGCACTTTGGACACCTTACAAGAAAATGGAATCCAAACATGGCTCCCTATATCTACATGGAGCGCAATGGGATTCATGTCATCAATCTTTATAAAACGGTAGCAAAACTTGAGGAGGCTAATGAGGCTCTCAAGAAAATTGCCGCGTCCGGACGAAAAATCCTTTTTGTCGCTACCAAAAAACAAGCGAAGGATATTGTTGCTGAAAAGGTGGCAAAGGTGAATATGCCTTACATTACAGAGCGATGGCCCGGGGGCATGTTGACTAATTTTGTAACCATCCGTAAGGCGGTCAAAAAAATGGCCTCCATTGACAGGATGAAAAAGGACGGAACCTTCAATACACTCTCCAAAAAAGAACGTTTACAAGTAGATCGTCTCAGGGCCAAGCTCGAGAAAAACCTCGGATCTATCTCAGAAATGACCCGATTGCCCGGAGCTTTATTTGTGGTGGACACTATGAGGGAACATATCGCCGTTAAAGAAGCGCAAAAATTGAATATTCCGATTTTCGCGATGGTCGACACCAATTCAGATCCAAGACCAATAGATTATATTATTCCATCCAATGATGACGCTTCTAAATCCATAGATGTGATCATGACTCAGGTGACGAATGCTGTAGCAGAAGGCCTGTCAGAAAGGAAATCGGAAAAACAATCGGATGGAGACGAACCGGACACCTTTGAAAATGAAATGTTGGAACGGCAGATGCCAAAAGAGGATGGGGAGGATGCTACCTCTGAAGTAAAATCCTCAAAAGACAAACCAGCGGGAAAAAAAGAGAAAGCAACTTCGACCGAGGAATCGGAAACAACGCAATCGGTTGATAACGCCTCCGAAGCAGAGGCGGCTGATGACGATCTGACAAAAATTGAAGGTATAGGCCCCAAGGCGGCCGAAGCTTTGGTGAATGCCGGTATTATAACATATGCTCAACTTGCCAAATCCAAAGCTGATAGTATTAAGGAGCTGCTTACTGAAGCAAATTCAAGAATGGCACATCTTGATCCGACTTCCTGGCCAAAACAGGCAAAAATGGCCGCAGACGGGAAATGGGATGAATTGAAGGAATGGCAGGATAAGGCCAAAGCAGGAATTGAATAAAATGCATTAGATAAGAACGGGATAAACATATTCCATAAACTTAATAACATGATGGTAAAAGTCACCGCAGCAGATGTCAATAATTTAAGAAAAACCACCGGTGCAGGAATGATGGATTGCAAAAATGCTCTTGTGGAAGCCGAAGGCGATTTTGACCTGGCGATTGAAATCCTTAGAAAAAAAGGACAGAAGGTCGCTGCCAACAGAGCCGATCGGGACTCCTCGGAAGGCGCTGCGATAGCCAAGGTAAATAAAGATCATACGGCAGGCGTTATTATTTCCCTGAATTGCGAAACGGATTTTGTCGCAAAAAATGAAAGCTTTATTTCGCTGGCCACTGAACTTGCGGATTTGGCGCTGACCTACGACACCAAGGAGGATTTTTTAAAATCAGATTACAAGGGGCTTACCGTAAGTGATAAACTTACCGAACAGACTGGTGTTATTGGTGAAAAAATAGAAATAGGTGCCTTCAGAAAACTTAATGCGCCTTATGTTGGTTCGTATATACACGCTGGAAATAAGATTGCTACACTTTCAGGTCTTTCTGCAGCCCTGCAGGGTTCGGAGGGGGTTGCAAAGGACGTGGCCATGCAGGCCGCTGCCATGAACCCGGTAGCGCTTGACGAAGCAGGCGTAGATCAGTCAATCATTGATAAGGAGATTGAAATCGCCAAAGAACAGTTGAGGCTGGAAGGAAAACCTGAAGCCATGCTGGATACGATCGCGAAGGGAAAATTAAATCGTTTTTTCAAGGATAATACGCTTGTGAATCAGGAATTCATCAAGGATAACAAGCAAAGTGTATCACAGTATGTTCACTCTGTGGATGCCAAGTTAAAGATTGTGGGATTTGAGCGCGTTGCGCTGGGATAATTCTTCCAATCAGAAAATAAAAAGCCGCTTTTGAAGATCAAAAGCGGCTTTTATTATTTAACGTCAATAGCGGTTAGGCTATTTAAGTCGATAATTAACTTTCCCTGACCCTAAAGGGCAATAACCTTCTCTGACAGGGCTATTTTTAAAGGATCTTTCCTCCTTTTAAGGGTTCTGATACAGAAAAATCCAGTTTTATTGGCTTATCCATTATTCACGTTATTTATATCCCATATCTTTCTCATCTATTTGGAGCGGATCAGAATATTTCCATTGAAACTTTTAAACGAGATTTCCGGTCCTCCCCCGTTGATCTTTCCCTTTATCCAGTCTTCCAGGTTCACCCGGTAAACCCCGGCCGTCTGACCTTTTTTTAGTTCATTGGGTCCTTTGTCCAATTCCATATCAAAATCCGTAAATACCTCACCCATATCTGATTTGGCCTTTAAGTTCGCCTTGAGTGAGTTTGGAAACGTAATATCCAGGGTACCATTCAGACTGCTGAAAGCCATATCAGTACCCGCTGTAACCGATCCAAAACTTCCTCGTATGTCACCGTTAACGGTATCGGCAGAGGCAGATCCGTTGATATCTGTCAGTGTGATCCCGCCATTGACATTGCTTAGTTCCAATTCTCCCCGCACCCCTTTTACCATGATTTCCCCATCATTAACGGTAGAGAGTTTGAGTGAAAAATTCTCCGGAACGCGGATCTCAAGCGTAATCGCTTTGTTATACATCTGATTAGTGATCCGTACCGTATTGTTCTTTTCCTCTCCGGAAATGTCAATTCCTCCACTTTCGATCTTCTTCATCCCGCTTGCCGCAGGGGTAGTCACCCGTGTCATGGCTGTTTCACCCCCTTGGGAATTAACCACCACTTCCTTGCCATTGTACGCTGTCACATGGATGGTGCCTGTAAGCATTTCCAAAATAAGCTTCCCTGGCTTTTCCGGTTGACTCAGTGGAATCCGTAACAATTCTACACTACTTTCCTGAGAATTGGCCAGGGACATGGTGATTAACAGACCGATTAATACTATTGTTCTAATACGTTTCATAGCTCGTTATATTTTTTTGATGACGACATTTCCGTTCAAAGTTTCGAAATTATGGAAGTAGGCCCCTTTCCCTATTTGGACTACTGCCGTTGATTCATATTTATAGCGGGGACTATTTTCTTGTGATGCTGTCTCCTTAGATGATTTCGCAAATTGCCTGGCAATATCAAAGTCAGTGAAAAATTCTCCATTCATACTTTTAAAACCAATCTCTGCGGAGAGGTCTTTCTGGTAGTCAATATGGATATCTCCGTTGAGAGAATAATAGGTGGACGGTCCTGAGGGATTTTCTGTGTAGGAAATATTTACCTTCCCGTTGATGCAATGCACTTCTGTCTGTCCGCTGATCTGGTTCAGGGCCACTCCGCCATTGACATTCAATGCCTTAATATAATCCCCATGGATATTAGAAATCACAAGTTCACCATCATTAACGGTTCCCGCATCCACTCTTAATTGTGAGGGAACTTTAATAATAAAATCAAGTTGATAGTCATAGGGTAATTTGTGGTAGTTGTCGCAATTTTCTGAATTCAGATGCCCATCCTTGTACACCAGGTTGGGTGCATCGGGGTAGAAAACATACTCATTTCCCGAGTTCTCAACCATAAGGCCGATTTCCTTTTTACCCTGCTCAAGCCCTATATTGTCAGAGGCATTAATCGTCTTTTGTACCTCAACCTGTATCGAATTTCCCTCATATCCTTCAATTGTAATGTTTCCTGTTACATTGCGTACGATCATGATAGAAACAGAGGGTTCTGTTTCAAGAGTAAGTTCCCTTGTAAGTATTTCATTAAATTTCTTATCCTGAGCAACCATAATTGTTGAGCACAGGGCGATAGCCAGAATGGCGGTCATATTTAGTCGTTTCATAGTTACTGATTTTAAATGTGAAGGGTCTGATTTATTGCAGCAATGCCAGCTGGACAGTATCGCATGTTAAATGATCTGATGAATACTTCTTTCAAGTTTTTTCTTTACCGTGGTGTCCAAATTCTCTGTCATGATCAATTTTCTGAAATGTGGAACCGACTCCTTTTCCTGCAAGGCCACCATAAGACTGGCCAGAGTAACCTGTACTATCGGGGAATCCTGCTGAACAATAGATTCCACCAGCCCGGTCCGAACCTGTTCATTGTCCACATAATGACTTAGGGCTTCGATCGCGGCGAGGCGCACGTTAACGTTTGAATCTTTATTCAGGGTATGGAGCAGGGCGAGAATCACCTTTTCATCCGCACTGCCGCTTTTGCCTACTTCATTAACCCTCTGCAGACGACGGCTGACCTCAGGTTCATCGAGAAGGGTTAAAACAGGCTCGTTGTCTGGTTTGGATTGGTCTGCCGTGGTCATCTGCTCCGCCGGCAGAGCAGCTTCCGGTAATCCGGGACGTAAAAAATAACCTGACACCAGTCCTGCGGCCAAAAGGAATATCCCAATGGCCATCCGTGGTATCCAGGAATCGGCAAACAATCGCTCCATTACGGTTCTGCGCTCAGCCGACTGCGGAGATTGTTTATGCAACATCGCATAAAACGCATCGTCCATCTTTTTAGACGGTAGCCGGGTAGGAAGCGATTCCAATTGTTGCCATAGTGCCTTTTGTTCCATCACTTCCTGTTTCTCCGCAGGATGTGTACCAAGCCATTGTTCCCAAACTTCCTGCTCTTCGGCAGTCATGGCACCGGTGATGAATTCCATCACCCTGCTTTCAAACTCATCTCTATTCATAACTTTCCCGTTTTTCCAGTTGAAAAAACACTGTTTTCAGTTCCTTTAAGGCCCGGTGCGCCTTAACCTTCGCGGCCCCTTCTGTACATCCGAGGATCTCCGCGATCTCCTTATAGTTCAATTCCTTCAACCTGCTTAAAATCAGTAGTTCCCTTTTCTCCGGAGGCAGTCGAAGCATGGCCCGCTGCAAGTGCCTTAGTCTCACTTCTGCGTCGTCATGTTCCTGCCGGTCTGCTTCATCACGTAAACGATACTCTTCTGAATTGAGTTCCAGATATTGGAATCCTTTCTGCACGCTACGATAATGATCATAGTAAACATTTCTGCCGGTCTTGAACATCCAGGCGCTGAAAGATCCTTCGCCGGTGTAGGTGTGCTTGTATTTAAGCATGCGTATAAACACATTCTGAACAAGATCTTCACTAACCGATGGGTCGTTGTTCATGTTGTAAAAGAAACCGAACAACTTCTTCTTGTGTCGTTCATACAACAAGCCATAAGGTCCGAGATCACCGGATTTAACTCGTATCATCAACGCATTGTCGGACAGTGTTTGCAAACGATCTTTGTTGGTTCTGCAGGATAAACTGCAATTTCACAAAAAGGTTACAGAAAAAGTTCAAAAAGCTTCAAAATGAAAAAAAGCATCACAAAGAAGTGATGCTTTTTTTCCTACGGACAAGACCTTTATCCAATAGGGCAGAAACGGTAACTATCCCTTCATCCAGGCTTCCCTGAGCGTAATATCACCCTGGGAGGCATTCTCTACAGGAACAATGGTTTCTACTTCGACAACAGGATTCCCTGCTTTTCCAGAGAGTTTGACGGCACTATCTCCCCGCTGAACCTCCATTGTGACCTCGGTTTCGGGCGTCCAGCCAAAACTTTCGCCGATAATCGGTCGGATGGCCTCCAGATCAATCGGTGTTCCGTTAATGCTGTTAATCACATCACCTCCCTGAACGCCCAATTCGTTAAAAAAGCTATTGAGTTCAATCCCCTTACGTACAAAAATGGCATTGTCACTTTCCCTGTCCACGTCAATATACGGAATCTCTCCTTTGAGAAAATAACCACTTTCTTCCTGCTTTACAGCCGTGGTAAGTCCTACTTTATTGAGGATCGTTTCGTAATCTATGGGTGTTTTTCCGATGACATAGGTATCAAAAAATGTACGTATTTCAGGATAGGTCATAGCCACTATTTCATCAATAAGAGCCTCGTCATTAAATGGCGTATTGTTCCCATACTTTTTAGAAAGCTCTTTCATTAACCACAATACGCCTTTTTCACCGCCGCTTAATTCCCGGAGAGTGATGTCAAGAGCCATATTGATCAGCGCACCTTTCTCATAAACATTGGCATAATTTTCCTTATAGGGAGCCTCCAGGATATTCTTGCTCATCGTAGTAAAAGACATCTTATCATCAAAGGATCTGGAATTATTTATTTTATCCATGATTCTCTGATAAAACTCGGTAGAATCGATCAATCCCTGCTGTATCTGGAACAGGTTGGCAAAATATTCAGTGGTTCCCTCATACATCCAGAGGTGTTGAGACATTTTTGGATCATTATAATCAAAAAATTGGATTTCATTGGAGTGCACATTCAAAGGGGTCACTATATGGAAAAATTCATGGGATACCACATCTACCATGGCTTCTTCAAGTTGTTCCATTGGCATTTGTTCAGGAAGGACCACCACTGTTGAGGTATGATGTTCCAATGCCCCAAAGCCCGATGCATCGGTAGGTTCAAGAGTAGATAGATAGAGCAGGATATTGTATTCTTTGGTACCATCGGTATCTCCCAGGAAAGATTTCTGAGCCCCCATCATGCGCTCCATGGGTTCTTTGAGATCGGTTGCCTTATAGGTTCCGCTTGGTGAGTAGATACTGAGATTGACTGTGATGCCGTTGATTTCAAAGGAAACTGAATTGGGCTTCGCATACAGGATGGGATTATCAATAATATCAAAATACCTTTCGGCCATAAAAAGGTCTTCTCCTGCCACTCCGGCTGCATCCTTTCTTTTAAGTGAAGTGGTTGCCTTCAGGCCTTCCGGAACTTTCACGTGGAGTTCATATGGGATCTCCTTTAACCCCCCAAAGTATCCGACAAACCCATGGAGGTTGAGCATAAAATCTTCCCCTTTCATAATATTTGTACCGGCGGGCGAAAATACGGCATGATCCTGTTCGCTTTCTGAATCGTAGGTATCGTTTACATAATATTCGATTCGGTCCAGGTTTTTACCATTGCTGATATTCCAGGTATTGTCATCTGATTTCGAAACTGTTAATTCTTTCCCCTGATAATCCAGAGCCTTGAAACCCTCTATGTATTTACCGTAATTATCCGTACTGTAGGTTCCGGGTACCGTCTTTGGAATAAAAAAAGAAACCTGGTCGCTGATGAATTCCCCGGGATCCATGGAGACCTTTACTTTATCATTTTCAACAGATACCAGATCAAGTGTTGTCAGCATGGGTGTTTTCTCGGCTGAGACCAACGCCTTGCCAGATCCACAGGCATTTAAAATGATCCCCAACAGCAATATAAAACTTGCTTTTTTCATATATAATTCCTTACATTATTCGGCACAAGGATATTAAAATTTCTTCATCTTAGGGTAACTATTTGCAAATAATTAGGAGAACTGTATTCCTTTATTGATGGACTGCACAGACCATGTAGAAAATACCTTAGGGAACAAGGTGGCAGGGGATCGCAAGGACTACCGGAGGATTTCAAATTATTCGTACTCAGCTGCGGGATGTTATCGCTGCTTCGTAATTTTGACTATTTTTGTCCCCAAATAAAAAGGTTCATGGCATATAATCGGATACTTTTAAAGTTGAGTGGGGAGGCACTGATGGGAAGCAGGCAGTATGGCATTGATCCCGTCAGACTCTCGGAATATGCTGATGAAATCAAGGAAGTGGTTGAAAAAGGGATTGAAGTGGCCATAGTTATTGGCGGTGGCAATATTTTCCGCGGGCTGGCAGGTGAAAGTAATGGTATTGACCGTGTTCAGGGGGATCATATGGGGATGCTGGCGACAGTCATCAATGGCCTCGCTCTACAAAGCGCACTGGAGGACAAGGGAGTCCAGACCCGCTTGCAGTCTGCCATAAAGATCAATGAAGTTGCAGAACCTTTTATCAGGAGAAGGGCCATGCGGCACCTGGAAAAAGGCAGGGTGGTTATTTTTGGGGGTGGTACCGGAAATCCGTACTTCACCACAGACTCCGCTGCAGTCCTTAGAGCCATTGAAATAGAGGCTGATGTCATCCTTAAAGGTACCAGGGTGGACGGCATCTATACCAGTGATCCGGAAAAGGATAAAACTGCCACCAAATTTGACACCATCTCATTTAAAGAGGTTCTTATGAAAGGTTTGAAAGTAATGGACACGACCGCCTTTACCTTAAGTCAGGAAAATAAATTGCCTATTGTTGTATTTGACATCAATAAGAAGGGAAATCTAATGAAACTGGTGTCAGGTGAAAATGTGGGCACCGTAGTTAATTTATAATATGACCTTCAGAGTCATATTTTATGTAAAAAATACGCAGTTACCATGAACGAAGAAGTTCAATTTGTATTAGACACCACTAAAGAAGCGATGGATCAGGCCATTTCTCACCTTGAAAAGGCTTTTATAAAAATCCGGGCCGGAAAAGCAAGTCCGGCTATGCTGTCGTCTGTTATGGTCGAATATTACGGCTCTCAAACCCCATTATCTCAAGTTTCCAATATCAATACTCCGGATGCAAGAACCATCTCCATCCAACCCTGGGAAAAAAATTTATTGCAGGAAATTGAAACCGCAATCATGAACGCCAACCTGGGTTTTAACCCTATGAATAACGGAGATTTCGTTATAATCAATGTTCCTCCTCTCACTGAAGAACGCAGGTTGCAACTTGGAAAACAAGCCAAGGCCGAGGCTGAGGAAGCCAAAATCAGTGTCCGAAGTGCCAGACAGGAGGCGAACAAAGAAATAAAGGAATTGGATATTTCAGAAGACCTCCAAAAAAATGCAGTGATTGATATTCAGACCATGACTGACAAATATACCAGGAAAATTGATGGGCTCTTCGAGGTGAAAGATGCCGAAATTATGAAGGTCTGAGAAAGTTCGTCGGCGATCCTCTACCCGAGCTTTTTGTTACTACTCCAATTCATACCACGCTGTGATTGTTAGGGGCTCCCTTCTTCCTGTATTATCAGGGGGATAGTTTGTGACCAGATAGTCCAGAATAATATCTTCATTTTTACCGAGATCCCATAAATTCTGGCTTGCCTGCATCCATCGTATATTCGCAATCCAGGCTTCGCGGTCCAACTTATTCTGAATGATTAATTTGGCAGAATGACAGCCAGTACAATTGGCAACCGTCTCTGTCAGACCCCTGCCATCCTTAAGGCCGGTTCGGATATGAATTCCATTTTCAATCCGGTTGTCATCCGCCACAGGAACGCCGGTGTATTCGGTGTCACTCTTATCTATTTTAATTGAACCTGAGCTGTCTGTCATAAAGTAAGCGACGCCAATGGCCAGAACAAGTACCAGGGTACATACCAGGATGAGCATGCGGAACACCTTTCTTTCCATCTTCCAATAACGATCATTCTTTTTCATCTAACCAACTTTTACGGCAATTCTGTGACAGGCATTATTAAGGTATCCCTTCGGATTCCAGCCTGGCAACACCATTGGCTGAGCGCGGCCTTCAGAATCCGTGGCCCGGGCCCAGATTTCGTAGTAACCTTTCTTCTTAAAGGTAATGGCGGCAGCAAAATGCTGCCATGCCAGTCGATTAGCTGCTGCTTCAAGGTCACAATTGGTCCATGTTGAACCGAAATCAATGGAATATTCCATTTTTTCCACTTTTAATTCTCCTGCCCAAGCATGACCTTTGATGGTCAACTTTTGACCGGGTCGGATCAGGGCTCCTGATCTCGGTTGTGTGATAAGGGACTTGACGGGCATAGATTCTATGATACACATATTTTCATCCGCTACTTCAGCTCCGGGTTCAACAGGCGTACAGGGCATGCGATAAGAATCTCCCAACATCTTTTCACCATCATGTATTTTATTGCGTACACTGATCCTTTCAACCCATTTTCCGGAGACCGAAGCCGGCCAGCCTCCCGCCACCAACCGAAGGGGATAACCGTGTACAAGCGGGATATCCCCGTCATTCATTTTAAAGGCAAGCAGGGTTTCATCCTGCAGGGCTTTTTGCATAGGGAAACCCCGGGAAATAGGCTCTTTTCCGGGATCGCGGCTAAGGTGGATATCGGTGGCATGATACCCAATATAAACCGCATCCTTCTTTATTCCTGCGTCCAGGAGAATATCCTTTAGCCTGACCCCTGTCCATCTGGCACAGGAAACGGCCCCTATAGTCCATTGATTACCTGTGGCGGGCGGATTAAATTCGCTGCGTCCATTACCGCCGCATTCCAGGGTAAGGTCGTAAGAATAGACAGGAAAATTCGATTTCAATTCTGAAAGGGTGTAAGTTTTCTTAGCAACCACTGATTCCCCGTCAATGGTCAGGGTCCATTTGGAGGCATCCGGGGTCAACGGAATCAGGCCATTATTGCGAATGAACATGAATTTATTCGGCGTAACCCTGTCATTGAGCAAATGGGCTTTTGCCTCCATATTCCAGGGTTTATCATTTAAAAGGACCATTTCCTTATCCTTGCTGAAGAGTTTAAAAGGGTCTTCTCCCTGTAAGCCAAGTGGCAGGTAACCATCCGGCATGAGAGAGCCATAGACAATATCTGTCCCAATGGTAGCAGACATGCCAAGCAGAACACTGGTACGAACAAATCTTCTTCTTTTCAATACCTTCGAAAATTGCTGACCCTAATTTACACATTTTATCCCCAGGGGAAGCCCGCACAGATCATCTTAAAATTTAACGGCCGTATTTGGAGCGGCAGTACTAGGAACACTGCCTCGCATTATCTACCTTAGCCTGCGAAAAATTGACACATGGCAGCCAGGCTGACAGCAGGATTTTGGGCCAAAACCGCAGGAATCATTCTTCGTAACAGAATAGGCATCCTGGTCGGGATTGTAGCAGTTACGGTATTGCTGGCCTTTCAATGGGACAAGATGCGGTTCTCCAACTCCGAGGCCAACCTATTACCGGACGATCACCCCATTAACCAGGATTACAAGAACTTTCTGAAACTTTTCGGAGAAGAAGGAAATGCGGTTATACTTGGAGTTCGCGACAAGAAGTTATTCCAGCCTGATAACTTCAATCAATGGAACATACTGAGCAGACAACTGCAAGCCTTTCCGGAGGTCGATTTTGTGTTGTCAACTGAAAATCTTCAGGAACTTGTAAAGGATGATTCCCTTCAAAAATTCGTCCTGCAGCCATTTCTTAAATCGATACCTCGCAGTAAGAAGGAAGTAGATAGTCTGGCGGCGCATTTATTCAATGAGCTCCCCTTTTATAACCATCTTCTTTACAATTCCGAAAGCCAGACCATAAGAACAGTGGTGTACCTCGATCAGGACATTGTCAACACTTCCGTACGGAAAGACTTTATCCTGCAGGACCTGAGGCTTCTTGTCAGGGATTTTGAGACGGAAACCGGCCTGGATGTGCATATTTCAGGGATGCCCTATATCCGTACCATGAATTCTCAGAATATTATTGATGAGATAGGGAAATTTATCACGGCCGCTCTTTTGGTAACCTCGCTGTTGTTTTTCTTTTTTTTCAGAAGCCTGAGAGCTACCCTCATTTCCATGCTGGTCGTCATTATTGGGGTCATGTGGGCTTTTGGCCTTCTGGGGCTGCTTCAGTATGAAATCACAGTACTCACTGCGCTGATCCCGCCTCTGATTATCGTCATAGGGATTCCCAATTGTATTTTCCTGATCAATAAATACCAGCAAGAGGTACAAAAGCACGGCAATCAGGCACTCTCACTACAGCGTGTTATCTCCAAAATTGGTAATGCCACCCTGATGACCAATGTAACCACCGCTTCCGGGTTTGCCACCTTTATTATTACCGACAGTAAATTATTAACTGAGTTCGGCATTGTGGCCTCCATCAATATTCTGGGGATATTTATTTTATCACTTTTGATAATCCCCATTGTCTATAGTTTTATGCCGCTTCCTAAAACCAAGCATCTTAAACATCTGAACAAGAAGTGGATTGATACATTTGTAAACTGGATGGTTCATATTGTCCGGGACCGTCGCATCACCGTTTACATGGTTTCCCTGGTGTTACTGGTGCTTGGAATCATAGGTATTTACCAGATCAATATCTCCGGAAGCCCCATTGAGGATATGCCTAAAAAAACTGAATTTTTCAGGGATATCCGGTTTTTTGAAGAGGAATTTGACGGGATCATGCCTGTTGAAATTATAATTGATACAGAGCGGAAAAAAGGGGTGATGAAACCAGCGACCCTCAAAAGAATGGATGAGATGGGCAGTCTGATTTCGGATATCCCCGAATTATCCGAGCCTTTATCCATTGTAAATCTTGTAAAGTATTCAAAACAGGCCTATTACAACGGAATTCCAAAGTATTATCAGTTACCCACCGCCCAGGAAAATACATTTATCATGGACATTGCAAGAAAGTCCGAGGACAATGGCAACCTCCTGAAAAGTTTTGTCGATACCACCGGACAGGTGGCAAGGATTACCACTTATATGCGGGATGTAAAAACGGATCGCATGGAGGAAATTGAGAAAAGACTGCTGGAAAACCTCGAAAAGATATTTCCCGCCTCCAACTACAAGGTGTATATGACGGGCAAGGCACTGTTATTTTTGAATGGGACCAAATACCTGGTAAAAAACCTTGTCATGTCTCTGGCGCTCGCAATCGGGCTTATAGGCCTTTTTATGGCTTATCTTTTCCGGTCATTCAGAATGATTATCATTTCCTTGATTCCCAATTTGTTGCCTCTGGTTATTACCGCGGGGGTCATGGGCTATTTTGGTGTCCCCATCAAACCCTCAACCATCTTGGTCTTTAGTATTGCTTTTGGAATTTCAGTTGATGACACCATTCATTTCCTGGCGAAATACAGGCAGGAACTCACCGCCAACCAATGGCGCATACAAAAATCTGTCTATGCCGCGCTGCGGGAAACCGGCGTGAGTATGTTTTATACTTCTATTGTGTTGTTCTTCGGATTTTCCGTATTTACAATTTCGAATTTCGGGGGCACGGTTGCCCTTGGGGCATTGGTTTCGGTTACCCTGCTCTGCGCCATGCTGGCAAATCTTATCCTGCTTCCATCGCTATTATTATCATTGGAGCGAAGTATTGCCAACAAACAGGTCATGAAAGAACCACAGATTGATATCCTGCCTCAGGAAGAGCCCGGAGAAAAGGATGACGGGTAATGGATATTCATCTTTGCCGGGTTCATTTATAAGCTGCGATAGCGTCCTATCTTTTCTCAAAAAGTTATATTTGCCTTTCACAATCAGAATAGGTTGCCTATGCTTCATCAAAGTGTTAAAGAATTACTCGCATCCCCTCCTCAGGAACAGGAAGTAGTGGTCAACGGTTGGGTGAGGACTTTCAGAAGCAATCGGTTCATCGCACTAAATGACGGATCAACCATTCAAACCATACAGTGTGTTCTGAATTTTCAGGAATTTGAGGAAGTTCTTCTTAGAAAAATCACCACAGGGGCTGCGGTCCGTGTTACCGGGATACTGGTGGAAAGTCTGGGGCAGGGTCAAAAGGTTGAAATACAGGTAAAGAAGCTTCACCTGCACGGATCTGCCGATCCCGATACCTATCCCATTCAACCCAAGAAACATTCGATGGAATTTTTACGGGAACAGGCGCATTTGCGGATAAGAACAAACACTTTCGCGGCGGTAATGCGAATAAGGTCGGCTTTGTCGTTCGCTATCCATCAATATTTTCAGGGTCAGGGATTCTTCTATTTTCATGCACCTATCATTACCGGATCTGATGCGGAGGGTGCGGGTGAAATGTTCCGTGTAACTACGCTCGATATGAAAAAAGCGCCGCTTGATGCGACAGGAGAAGTGGATTATAAAACGGATTTTTTCGGCAAGGAAACCAATTTGACGGTCTCCGGACAGCTGGAGGCTGAGGCGTACGCCATGGGTCTCGGGAAAGTATACACTTTTGGGCCTACTTTTCGGGCCGAAAATTCTAATACTTCAAGGCATCTGGCAGAATTCTGGATGATAGAACCGGAGATGGCATTTTACGACCTCTACGATAATATGGACCTCGCAGAGGACTTTATTAAAAAAGTGCTGCTGTATCTGTTGGAGCATTGTCAGGAGGATTTGCAGTTCCTTGAAAAAAGACTACTGGAAGAAGAGAAAACGAAGCCGATGGCAGACCGCAGCGAAATGGCTCTTACAGAAAAGATACGGTTTGTGGCGGAAACACCGTTTAAAAGACTTACATATACGGAAGCGATTGATATTCTAAAACAAAGCAATCCCAATAAAAAGAAAAAATTCAGCTATCCTATTGAAGAATGGGGTGCAGATCTGCAGAGCGAGCATGAACGGTACCTTGTAGAAAAGCATTTTAAAAGTCCCGTCATCTTGTTCGACTACCCAGCGAAGATTAAAGCGTTTTACATGCGCCTGAATCAGGATGGGAAAACGGTGCGCGCTATGGACATCCTCTTTCCGGGGATCGGTGAAATTGTCGGAGGTTCTCAAAGAGAGGAGCGTCTGGAGGTGCTCAGGCAGAAAATAGCAGATCTCGAAATAGACGAAAAGGAATTGTGGTGGTATCTGGACCTCAGAAAGTTCGGCACCGCAGTCCATAGCGGATTTGGTCTTGGTTTTGAGAGGCTCGTCCAATTTACCACCGGGATGGGCAATATCCGGGATGTGATCCCATTTCCCCGAACCCCGCAGAATGCCGCGTTTTAAACTGAATTCTTTAACTTTATACACCTAGAACCCGTCCCGGCACCCATGCTTAAGCAACATCTACAGTTCAAACTATCACAAAAACTATCTCCTCAGCAGATTCAGCTGATGAAGTTGATTCAACTGCCGACTCAGGCTTTTGAACAACGTCTCAAGCAGGAACTGGAAGAGAATCCTGCCCTGGAGAGTGGTAAAGAGGATGGTGACCTGATGGACGATGAGTTTGAGGACAATTCGTATGAAGGGGAGAATGACAACGAATCCATCAATGCCGAAGATATCAACATAGATGACTATCTCAGTGATGACGAAGTGCCCGACTACCGTACGAGAAGCAACAACTACAGCACGGACGATGAGGAAAAAAGTGTCCCGTATGCCGCAGGAATTTCATTTAATCAGTACCTGCTTGGTCAACTGAATACTGAATATCTGGATGACCAGGAATGGGCCATTGCAGAATTTCTGGTCGGAAGTGTAGATGAGAGCGGTTATCTGAGGAGGCCTCTGCCCGATATTATGGACGATCTCGCATTTACGCAAAACATCTACGTTGAGGAAGCAGCTATCGAAAAAATCCTGAAAATAGTACAGGATCTTGATCCTCCGGGGGTTGCCGCCCGGTCCCTGGGTGAATGTCTTATTATTCAACTCAAGCGAAAAGAACAAAGTAAGGCAGTGGAATTGGCCATACAACTCCTGGCCAAATCCTTTGACCAGTTTACTAAAAAGCACTATAAAAAGCTTATCCAGAAACATGACGTTACCGAAGAGGAGCTAAAGGGCGCCATACATGAGATTGAAAAGCTGAATCCCAAACCGGGGGGCTCATATTCCGGAAGCAACAAGGTCATTGAACACATTGTCCCGGATTTTTCCATTCGGATTGTGGAGGGAGAGCTGGAGTTAAGTCTTAATGGCAGAAATGCCCCGGAATTGCATATATCCAGGGAATATAATAACATGTTGGAGGGATATAAAAATGCACGGCAAAAATCGAGGTCACAAAAGGACGCGGTGCTTTTCATAAAGCAAAAGCTGGATGCCGCCAAATGGTTTATCGATGCTATTAAACAGCGGCAGCAAACCCTGTTCATTACCATGGATGCCATTATGCATTACCAACAGGAATTTTTCCTCAGCGGCGATGAGCGTAAACTGCGGCCAATGATTCTGAAGGATATTGCCGATGCGATAGACATGGATGTTTCTACGGTTTCCAGAGTGGCCAACAGTAAATATGTTGACACTCCCTACGGCACAAAACTCATCAAGGAATATTTTTCAGAGTCGATGAAGAATGAACAAGGTGAGGATGTATCCACCAAAGAGATCAAGAAAATCCTTGAAACGGTGATTGCCGATGAAGAAAAAAGACGCCCACTTACGGATGACCGACTGGCGGCTATTTTGAAGGAAAAGGGATATCCGATCGCGCGACGGACCGTAGCCAAATACAGAGAACAACTGAATATCTCTGTGGCGCGGCTGAGAAAGGAGATATAATGAAACCCTTCTTTAAATTTGTTTCTTTAATCTTGCATCCTATTCTTATTCCGATTGCCGGAACTGTTACCTATTTTTTGGTCACTCCCAA
Source organism: Zeaxanthinibacter sp. (assembly GCA_041743425.1). Lineage (GTDB taxonomy): Bacteria > Bacteroidota > Bacteroidia > Flavobacteriales > Flavobacteriaceae > JTS-RE37. Next base: position 33,972 of record JBGTMS010000020.1, read on the forward strand.
ATACAGTCCCGCTGAATTACAAGCCGGAAATATTCTTCCAGTTCTTATTCTGACTGTTATTATTCCCCTTATATGTATTATGATTCTGAAAAACCTGGGGGTGATAACGTCCGTTTTCCTTCCTTCCCTTGCCGATCGTATCTATCCGTTAATAATAGGTATTACTTTGCTTATTACGGTGGTCGTCAAGGTACTTCCCACAAATTATACCATTGAGCTCTATTATTTTTTTGTCGGACTTATTTCTGCTGCTTCAGCATGTCTTTTACTGGTAATTCTCAAATATAAAAGCAGCCTGCATCTTGCCGGGATGGGAAGCCTACTGATGTTTCTCATTGCCTTAAGCATTCATTTTGAGATTAATATTACCCTGGCCATCGGAATGTGGACCATCGCATCAGGGTTGGCCGCAACAGCAACTCTGTATCTGAAGCATCACTCAAAGGCTGAAATGCTCATTGGATTCCTTATCGGATTTATATCGCAATTACTTACCATCCAATTCTGGTTATAAGCGGCATCGATGAAAAAAAATTATGAAAACCGGAAAAGGATGATCCCCCGGGATATGGTAGTGAAAGTTATGTTTTGGAGAAGGTGTGTTTACAGGATATAGAAGATAATACCCACTCGTAACGGGGTAAAACCAACTGGATTCCCGGTTACCGTAGTTGTGCCGGATTCGAAGAGATCATTCAGCGCATAATACGCATGGACATTGAAGGTGTTGAAACCGAAATTCATCGTGAGTCCGTAATGGAAGTTATTGATATCTGTATTATAAAACGAATTTATGTCCGAATTACCAACCAGTTTCGACCGCCCTCCGACCACATAAGCCAATTTCACACCTGTATAAATCCTCCAGAACCTGTATTCGGCGGCAGTAGAGTTTCGCCATCGGAATTCCAGAGGAAGTTCCAGCATATGGGTTTCGACTTTATTCCGTTTATAGGAATTGTTATCGATTAGTGGGGTATAAAGATAAGCGTCTCCGGAAGGGGTTACGGCCAAATTGGTATAATAGGCATTGATGGCGTAACCCAGACCAATACCGACGGCCAGATTTCTGCGAGTGTTAAAAGGCATATCCTTAATGAAACCGACCATAAGCCCATAGGACAGATTTCGCTGGTTTACTTGTGGTGGTTTGTTTAGTAAGAAATTGTAGGTAAGGCCGATATAGAACTGATCTTCAAGATAGCGGGAATCCGGGATGGTCCGGGTGCTGTCTGTTTGGGCAAAAGCGCCAGTGTTACCAAGGAATATTACGAGAATCACCAGGCGCACCATAGAGAATAAAGGTATGAAGAATTCAGCATAAAAAAAGACGCTTCAAAGGGTATTTGAAGCGTCATTCTGACCGTGTACTATTTATATGGGACCGTGGGTTTACTCCAGATTTCTAAAAGCATCCCCCTCATAGGTCGTATAATTTACCTTAAGGGCATTCACTTTGCGCAACTGGAATTTTATATCCGAGAGAAGTCCCATGTTTGCTTCCTTATCCACTTTCAGCGCGGTGGTGAGTACATTTTGTAATTCCTGAGGTTTCTTAGCCCGTTCCTGCAGGATGAAATCTCCGACTTCCGATACATTGGCGTACTTATCATTCAATTGAATCTTGGGCTCTGTACCATATACTTTTTGATACTCAGGGGTTGGTTTACCGACGTAGATATATAAAACCCTGTCCTTCTTTTCAAGCTTTTTTGTTTCGCTGGCATAGGGTAATGTATTCTCTACTTTAATGGTGCTGTCCTTCATAACCGTCACTGTCATAAAGAAAAACAACAGCATAAATACAATGTCCGGCAGTGACGCGGTATTCACTGCTGGGAGGGCGGCATCTTTTTTCTTATTGAATTTCGACATAGCTTCCTTTTTTTAATTCCTTTTATTCAGTGGCTGAAGTTTCCGCTTCAGATAACTTTTGCGGGAACAGGGCTTGTACTTTGATTACTTTGTCTTTCAATTCATCCCGAACACTGGAAGGAGTTTCAGGATTCAGAAATTCAGCCTCCATTTCCGTAAAATTACGTTTATAGAGTCTCTGAGCTTCCCGGTTCCTGAGATCGTTATAGGCTCCTACCAGTTCATTCTGCACGGTGATATAGGTAGAATACTTGGTTTCCCTGTCATTCTTCAGGGAGATAATCGCCTTGTCGGGATTATCGGAAGACTCTGGATCTCTTTTCCCTTTGCAATAACTGCAATACAGCGGATCTCCGGAAGGTGCACCTCCGTTATCAAGAAAAGCAACTGCTTTCGCGCGCAAATCCTTCAGGTTAGTGAGTTCTTCTTCGACCAGCAACTGACCCCCCTTATTTATATTGACAGTGAAAATATTCTTTTGCCGAATAATAACATCTTCCTCAGGCGGTTCTATGGGTGGTAACATCCTGTCCAGACCCGCATCGGTTTCAATGGTGGTGGTGACCAGGAAAAATATAAGCAGGAGGAATGCGATATCCGCCATAGATCCTGCATTAACTTCCGGTGGTGCTCCTCTTCTAGGCATAGTATTCGATTTATCTGTTCGTCATTTTCTTAACACCTCCCCATAGCATTGCCCCGACGGCAACGACTAAGAGGATAAAAAACACATTGAGGCCCATTCCTATTTTCTTAACAGTACTTTCAGTAGTTGCAACGCCCCTGCGGGTCATCTCCTCTGCAGTGCCATCAGTTCCATCCGAAAGCACATATGAAATCCCCACTACAACAACAAGACCTATTACCACAAATATGGCTTTCTTGATACTCTGAGGGCTGGAGAATAAATTTATAAGGGCATAGAAAAGGCTTACAATGATCGCTATTCCCAACAATAGATAGGTAATAATGAACATAAAGTTCATTGCCCCGCTTTGTGCTGCTTCTCCCGGAGGAACATCCCCGGCGGGTAACTGAAACCACAATACGGCGCCAATCACTCCCAATACAACCAGTATTATTTTAACTATTTTATGCATAATGCTTTTGTATTAAGGGTCCGAATTACTTTTTGTGATCTACCAGCATATCGATCAAAACGATGGAAGAATCCTCCATATCATTT
>JBGTMS010000021.1:0-29493 GCA_041743425.1 Zeaxanthinibacter sp.
GTATAATTACCGGCGAGGTTAATGCCAAGAGTGCCGCCTCCGAGGCCGATGTTGCGGTAATTGGCTACGGCGTCGATTCCTGAGGTTCGGGTATCCAGGGCATTGGCAAAGAAACTGAGATCCGACAGACCTTCAAAAGCCCCGCCTGCAGGAGGTGCCACCTCAGAACCCAGAACAATACGGTCTTTCACAGCGATGTAGTAATAGTCGAGGGTGACATTGAAGTCGGCGTTGATCTTGGATCCTATTCCTACCGTTACATTCGTAGATTCTTCAGCATCAAGAGATGGCAGACCAAGCAGCCTGGCCTGTGGAGAAACATTGTTGATCAGGCCACCCACCTGAATTCCCTGACCGGGTACAAAACTATACTGTGCCTTCTGGGTGTAAATCTGGTGTAGGGTAGGGGCTCTGAATCCAGTGGATACTGAACCCCTTAAAACGAGCTTGTCTTCTGCAAATTTGTATCTTGAACTGATCTTCCAGACAAAAGCATTCCCAAAATCGGAATAGTTTTCGACACGGACCGTACCATTGAGCAGAAAATCGCTGGTTACATCGTAGGCGACGTCAAAGTATCCACCAATATTGTAGCGGTTAAAAGTGCCGGAATTCTGCGGCTGGTTCCCGGCAAAGGAATCGGCGCCACCTCCGTCATATGATGCCAGACTGCCTTCAATGACCTCAAAGGATTCGGTACGGAACTCTGCCCCGAAACCGATACTGACCTGGTCTGATACTACGGTGGAAATGTCGATGTTTCCTACATTGTGAGAAAATCGGGTTCCGCCCGGATCAAAACTGATGGGGCTGTTTTCGCGGTACAGACTGGATCCTTCTGTAATTTCACCGTCATCTACCACCCCATCCCCGTCTGCATCAATGAAGGTGGAGGGAGAGTAAACAAAAAAGCGGTTATGAGTGTTGTTTACTATATAGCTCTGCTTGTTCCCACCGGTAGTATAACTGACATCATAATTCCAGCCATTTTTGATAGATTTAAATCCGATGGTTCCGTTGTAGTCACTTAACACCCCTTCAAAGGTGGGCACATAACCGTCGTAGTTGTTTGGAACACCAGGAACAGGAAAAAAATCTGATAAATAAGGGAATTCCTCGATAGTTCTCCAGTAAGGGGTCCGGTAATTTGCAAAACTGTTCACCTTTTTGTACACATAAGCCGCATTGGCATATAACTCGGTATTTGAACTCAGATCGAATCCTGTATTCACCAGAAACTTTGCTGCAGCCGTTTCAGGGGATCCGTTAATATTACCGGCATCCGGCTGTCGTGAAAGAAAACTCTGGACATCGGCAATGTCCGCGCCAAAATCGGCTGCCTCTCCGGCAGCATTGACCGTTCCTGGTCGATTCGCGAGATTTACCTTGGAAAGATCTATGGTGTAGGTTGCAAAGCCTTTACCTCCGCTGATGTCAGTACCACTGTTCAGGCTGACACCATACATCTCACCGTCACCCTCAGAAGTGATCCCGGACCGGAGCGTCACGGCTCCCTCATTGGGATCATCCTTCAGGATGATGTTCATTACTCCGGCAATGGCATCGGAACCATATTGGGCAGAAGCACCGTCCCTTAATATCTCAACCCTTTTGATCGCATCCGTCGGAATGGCGGAGATATCCGCTCCAGTTTCACCCCTTCCCGGAGAGGTCTGGGTGTAAAGTAATGCGCTCAGGTTTTTCCTCTTTCCGTTAATCAATATAAGCGTACGGCTTGGGCCCATGTTCCGTATCTCATAAGGATCCAAAAGGGAAGTGGCGTCATTAACAGGGGTCTGAACCGTGTTAAAGGATGGGATTCTGTATTGCAGGGCCTTGTCAAAGGTAGCCTGCCCTGTGGAAGTAAGATCCTTGACAGATAACACATCTACAGGCAGGGGTGTATCGGTATTGCTCCTGGGGGCGGTTCTTGTTCCTACCACAATGAATTCCTCAAGTTGCATCCCTTCAGACAGGGTAATATTGATTGAAGTTCTGCCGTTGACATTCTCTTCAATTGTGGTAAATCCAATGTAGCTGAACACCAGCGTAGCATCGTCCCCTGCCAGGATGGTAAAATTACCATCAAAATCCGTTGTGGTACCGTTGCTCGTACCCTTTTCAACAATATTCACCCCAGCCAGGGGAGATCCATCCTGATCAAATACCCTCCCGTTAATATCATTTTGCACCTCTGCTTTGAGAGATGAAATGAAAGGATTTGACCATTTTCCATGCACCGCCATGGTCGGATAGATTCCACAGAAAAACAGACATGTAATTACATGAATGAAACGTAAACGATTTTTCATAATGTTCTGATTTACAGGTTTAAGTTCGTTTTATGGGGTTCTCAAATAAATGAAAACAGCCCTTTCGGTTATTCAATAAGCGTAATAAAATGGTATACGAAAACGATAAGCCGGCCTAAAGTGGTACTGTCCTGTTTGTAATAAAGTGCCAGGTGGCCGACCAAAGCATATTCAGAATGTAAGAGATTCCCGGATCGGGATGAGACTAATTTAGGATATAAATTCCTACCCTATCAAATTTTCTTAGGGATTTGTTACAATCAGCCCTCTGATATTTGCCTGATTGAGACACCTTGTTGAAAGCCACCTGAGGTAACACTTCGCCTTCTTTCCTAAGTCAAAGCTGTTCGATCCGATGGGAAAAGCTATCTTTGCAGGCTGAAATCCCAATCGTATGAAAGCAGGTATCGTCGGTTTACCCAATGTCGGGAAATCCACCCTCTTTAATTGTCTGTCCAATGCCAAGGCGCAGAGCGCTAATTTTCCGTTTTGTACGATTGAACCAAATATAGGAGTGGTGCCCGTGCCTGATGAGCGGCTGGAAAAACTGGCAAGTCTGGTGCATCCTGAAAAAGTATTGCCGGCCACTGTTGATATCGTTGATATTGCCGGCCTGGTAAAAGGCGCTAGTAAAGGCGAAGGGCTGGGTAATCAGTTTCTTGCCACCATTCGCGAAACAGATGCCATCCTCCATGTCCTCAGATGTTTTGATGATGATAACATTGTGCATGTAGATGGCACCGTTAATCCCATCCGCGATAAGGAAACTATTGATATGGAATTGCAGTTAAAGGATCTGGAGACGGTTGAAAAGAAACTTGAAAAAGTCAAACGAGCGGCAAAAACAGGAAATAAGGAGGCCCAGAAGGAGGAATCAGTATTGAATGCGCTTAAGAAAGGTCTTGAATCCGGAGTTTCTGTCAGAGCACTTGAGTTCAGTCCTGAGGAACGCAAGGAGTTCGTAAAAAATCTCCAACTCATTACGGATAAGCCGGTTTTATATGTATGTAATGTTGATGAAACCGCTGCAGTGTCCGGTAATCCCTATGTGTCTGCTGTGAAAGATTCGGTAAAGAATGAAAAAGCCGAAGTCATCGTACTGGCCGTTGGCACTGAGGCCGACATTACGGAACTCGATACTTTTGAAGAAAGGCAGTTGTTTCTGGAAGATCTGGGTCTTACGGAGCCCGGCTCAGCGAAATTGATCAGGGGGGCCTATTCCCTCCTTAATTTGCAGACCTATTTTACCGCAGGAGTGAAAGAAGTGCGAGCCTGGACGATCCCGATCGGCGCCACAGCTCCGCAATCTGCAGGGGTAATCCATACCGATTTTGAAAAAGGTTTTATCCGTGCCGAAGTGATCTCCTACCCGGATTATCTTAGCTATGGCAGTGAGGCCAAAGTTAAGGAAGCGGGGAAAATGAGGGTAGAAGGGAAGGAGTATGTCGTTAAGGACGGGGATGTCATGCACTTCAGATTTAATGTATAAGTCAGATGATCAGCAGCCAGCATGCCAGCCAAATGAGCCTTTACTCCCCGCTGATATATCATTTTATGCCCCGTTGTTCCTGAGGGAACTATGAACAATAGCTTTCTTTTATTGTTAATTACTTTCCATCGGGCAGATTTTGATTTCTGCCCTATAATTCTATATTAGCAAGGGTAAACCCCCAGAATATGGCAGAATCACAATACACGGAGGACAATATCCGGTCCCTCGACTGGAAAGAGCACATCAGACTCAGACCGGGAATGTACATTGGAAAACTCGGAGATGGTTCTTCCGCGGATGACGGTATTTACATTTTATTGAAAGAGACGATAGACAATTGTATCGACGAATTTGTCATGGGAGCCGGAAAAACCATAGAGATCCGGATAAAGGATAATCTTGTGAGTGTGAGGGACTTTGGCCGGGGTATTCCTCTGGGTAAGGTGGTTGATGTGGTCTCTAAAATGAATACAGGCGGCAAGTATGATACCCGCGCATTTAAGAAGTCAGTCGGACTCAACGGAGTGGGCACGAAAGCAGTAAATGCCTTATCCTCCTATTTTAAAGTGGAATCGGCAAGGGAAGATCAGCTCAAAACCGCTGAATTTTCGCAGGGTAATCTCGTGACTGAAGATGGACCCGCAGGGAGTTCAAAAAGAAAAGGAACAAAAATTTCCTTTACCCCGGATGAGATGATCTTTAAAAAATACAAGTACCGTAATGAGTATGTTGAACGCATGCTCAAAAATTACGTATACCTGAATCCCGGCCTGACCATCGATTTTAATGGCGAAAAATTTCATTCGGAAAATGGACTGCGCGATCTTCTGGAGGACAATAACAGTATGGAAGATATGTTATATCCCATCATACATCTGAGGGGAGAGGATATTGAGGTGGCCCTAACCCATAGTAAAACCCAGTACAGTGAAGAATACCATTCTTTTGTCAACGGGCAGCACACCACGCAGGGAGGAACCCACCAGTCGGCATTCAGGGAGGCCATCGTGAAAACCATCCGCGATTTTTACGGCAAAGGGTATGAGCCCTCAGACATTCGCAAATCAATAATATCCGCAATCGCCATAAAAGTGATGGAGCCGGTTTTCGAAAGTCAGACGAAAACCAAGCTCGGGTCTACTGACATGGGAGGCAATCTGCCTACGGTAAGGACCTATATCAATGATTTTATTGGCACGCAGCTGGATAATTATCTGCATAAAAATCCGGAAACCGCAGAGGCCATTCAACGTAAGATCATGCAGGCGGAAAGGGAACGCAAGGAATTGTCGGGTATTCGCAAACTGGCAAGGGAAAGTGCTAAAAAGGCATCGTTGCACAACAAAAAACTGAGAGACTGTAGAATTCACCTCGGGGACATGAAGCATGACAGGAGGCTGGAGAGTACCTTGTTCATCACCGAAGGGGATTCCGCTTCCGGATCGATTACAAAGTCGAGGGATGTAAATACCCAGGCCGTATTCAGTTTGCGCGGCAAACCCCTGAATTCTTATGGCATGTCAAAGAAGATTGTCTATGAGAATGAGGAATTCAATCTGTTGCAGGCGGCTTTGAATATTGAAGAAGCCATGGAGGACTTGCGGTACAACAACGTAGTAATCGCGACCGATGCAGATGTTGACGGCATGCATATCAGGTTACTCCTCATTACGTTTTTCCTTCAGTTTTTCCCGGAGCTTATAAAGGAAAATCACCTGTATATCTTACAAACTCCCTTATTCCGCGTCAGGAACAAGAAAGAAACCAGGTATTGCTATAACATCGAAGAAAAGGTACAGGCCATGGCCAGCCTCTCCGGGAAACCCGAAATCACCAGATTCAAAGGGCTCGGAGAAATTTCTCCTGATGAATTCAAACACTTTATAGGAGACGATATCCGGCTTGAACCGGTCATGCTTGATAAATCCATGTCCATTGAAGAACTATTGCGGTTTTACATGGGTAAAAACACACCGGACCGGCAGGAATTTATTATTGAAAATCTTAAAGTAGAAGTAGATCTGATCGAGGAGAACCAATTGTAAGACAAAGCATTCTTTTATTGCTTTTATGGAAGAGACTGAGGATGTAAACCAAACACAGGATGACAATCAGGAGAGCGGGGGAGAGGCGCTCACCAGGGTTACCGGCATGTACAAGGACTGGTTCCTGGATTACGCTTCCTATGTTATCCTGGAGCGGGCAGTCCCGGCTATTGAAGATGGGTTTAAACCTGTACAGCGCCGCATTATGCATTCGCTGAAGGAGCTGGATGACGGGCGTTACAATAAGGTCGCAAATGTGGTAGGACATACGATGCAATATCATCCCCACGGAGATGCCAGTATAGGGGATGCCATGGTCCAACTTGGGCAAAAGGAATTGCTTATTGATACCCAGGGAAACTGGGGAAATATCCTTACAGGTGACGGAGCAGCCGCTTCACGATATATAGAGGCAAGGCTTTCTAAGTTTGCACTCGAGGTCATTTTCAGTCCGAAGATCACAGAGTGGCAACTCTCTTATGACGGACGCAGAAAGGAACCGGTCAATCTTCCTGTGAAATTTCCTCTATTGCTGGCGCAAGGAGCTGAAGGCATCGCTGTGGGGCTCTCTACCAAAATCCTGCCTCACAATTTTAATGAACTTATTGACGCTTCTATTAAGCATCTGAAAGGGCAGCGATTTAAATTGTTTCCTGATTTTCCTACCGCCGGAATTCTAGATATCACCCATTACAACGATGGATTGCGGGGAGGCAAAATCCGGGTGAGGGCAAAAATTTCACAATTAGATAAACTCACCCTGGTCATCAGTGAAATTCCCTTTGGCACCAATACCTCTTCTCTGATTGATACCATACTCAAGGCGAATGAAAAAGGGAAGATCAAGATCAGAAAAATAGAAGATAATACGGCGGCTGCAGTGGAAATCCTGGTGCATCTGCCTCCCGGCATATCTCCGGATAAGTCCATTGACGCCTTGTATGCTTTTACTGCCTGTGAGTCTTCCATCTCCCCCCTGGCCTGTATCATTGAAGACAATAAACCCTTGTTTATCGGGGTTCGCGAAATGTTGGAGCGCTCTACCGATAATACAGTGGCTCTGTTGAAGGAGGAGTTGGAAATTCAGCTTGCTGAGCATGAAGAGCAATGGCACTTCGCCTCTCTTGAGCGCATCTTTATAGAAAACAGGATCTACCGGGATATTGAAGAGGAAACCACCTGGGAAGGGGTTATTTTGGCTATTTCCAAGGGGTTAGAGCCCTTTACCAAAAACTTGAAGAGGGCAGTCACTGAGGAAGATCTTCTGAGGCTGACGGAAATCCGAATCAAAAGAATCTCAAAATTTGACCTGGATAAGGCGCAGCAGCTTATAGAAGGGTTGGAAGATAAGATCGCGCAGACATTACATAATTTGGACCATCTGGTGGATTTTGCCATTAATTACTTCAGGGAACTCAAATCAAAATACGGTTCAGGAAGGGAAAGGAACTCCGAAATCAGAATATTTGATGACATAGAGGCGTCCAAGGTGGTGATGAGAAATACCAAATTGTTTGTCAATCGGGAGGAGGGATTTGTTGGAACATCGCTTAAAAGAGATGAATACGTTACAGATTGCAGTGATATTGACAACATCATCATCTTTACCAAGGAAGGGCATATGATGATTACCCGTGTGGATGCGAAGACCTTTGTGGGTAAAAATATTATTCATGTGGCGGTTTTTAAGAAAAATGATAAAAGAACGATTTACAATATCATTTATAAGGATGGGAAGGGTGGAGCCAGTTATCTGAAGCGATTCAACGTTACCGGAATCACCAGGGATAGGTTATATGAACTTACGGGCGGAAAGGCAGGTTCTGAAATACTCTATTTCTCAGCCAACCCAAACGGAGAGGCGGAAGTGGTTACGATCAATCTCAGGCAATCCGGAAGTATAAAAAAACTCAAATGGGATGTCGATTTTTCAGATGTACTCATCAAAGGAAGAGCATCAAAAGGGAATGTGGTAACGAAATACAGTGTCAAGCGCATCGAATTGAAGGAAAGGGGACTCTCTACACTCAAACCCAGGAAATTATGGTTTGATGATACCGTACACCGTCTAAATGTGGATGAAAGAGGCGAGTTGCTGGGGGAATTCACCAGCGACGACCGTTTGTTAATCATCAATCAAAAAGGGATGATTAAGACCAGCATCCCTGAACTGACCATGCGATTTGACGACGACATGATCATTCTGGAGCGATGGCATCCCTTAAAACCTCTATCTGCAGTGTATTATGACGGCGAGAAGGAAAGGTATTATCTAAAACGATTTCTTGTAGAACGGGAGGATAAAGAGGAATTGTTTATCTCTGATCATCCTAAGTCAGTTCTGGAACTGGTTTCCACCGACTGGCGTCCAGTGATAGAAATCGAATTCATAAAGCCCAGAGGCAAGGATAACAAACCAAATCAGATTGTTGATATAGAAGATTTTATAACGATTAAAGGAATTAAAGCTTTAGGTAATCAGTTGACATCCGATAAGGTAAAAAATATCAATATTCTGTCTCCGCTTCCTTATGAAGAATTGCAAGCACATGAAACCAGGGATATGGAAGTCATCACAGAAGATGATGTCAAAGAGGCCACACAGAAACCACAGCCTGATCTACCGGTAAAGGCAGCCGTAAAAAATCGTAAAAAGCGTCCTGGGGATGACGAAGGACAGACCACATTATTCTAATAGTTGAAGGATGTCATTTAACAAAGTAGTGGCACACCTGATACCGCCAGTCCTAAAGGCTTGCAAAATTGAATGGTTTCCGGCTCATGTTGTAATGGCCGGAGTGCAGAATGACTAATTTATTAGGTTTCATTTTAAATATAATTGATTGATATATCGTTATATTTACGGCTTATTGTTTTTTTATGGATCTTACCAACCCCTTGGTATACGGAGTACCTGTTTTTATTGCCTTTATTTTACTGGAATTAACCTACAGCAAAACGCACGGAGATGACCATCTTTACGACTGGCGTGATCTGTTCGCAAGTGGTTTTATGGGGATAGGCTCTGCGCTTATCGGACCTTTGTTTAAGGTACTCTTTGCCATTGTCCTGTTTGAGGCTGTATACGGGTTGTTTAATCCGATGATTGATGGGGTAAGGACCAATATCATGGGTTATTCCTCCTTCGGATATGCCTGGTATATATGGCTCCTTTGTCAGCTCGCAGACGATTTCACCTATTACTGGTTTCACAGAGCCAATCATGAGGTACGTATCCTTTGGGCGGCGCATATTGTACATCATTCTTCAGAAAATTTTAATCTTGGTACCGCAGTTCGAAACGGCTGGTTCACGATTCTGTATAAACCACTTTTTTACATTTGGATGCCGGCGATCGGTTTTCCGCCTGAAATGGTGATCGTATGTCTGGGCATAGAGGCTTTATGGCAGTTTCAGTTGCATTCTGTATATGTACCTAAGATGGGGTTTATAGAAAAGATATTTAATACCCATACGATGCATCAGGTGCATCACGCGCAGAATGTGGAGTATCTGGACAAGAATCATGGGGGATTTCTGAATATTTTTGATAAGATTTTCGGCACTTGGAAAGAATTGGATGATGATATCAATGTGAAGTATGGAGTGATTCATGCACCAAACTCCCATAACCCGGTGGTTATTCTGACGCATGAATTCAAGGATATCTGGCAGGATATTAAAAAGTCTCCGGACCTCAGACATAAACTGATGTACATCTTCGGACCTCCGGGCTGGAGTCATGATGGCAGGACCATGACAGTGAAGCAACAGCAGCGGCAATTTGAACTTCAGAAACAGATCAATCCCAAAGTGGCTTTCAGCAGACCTAATTAAGAGCTGCTTTTAATCGGCCTCCTGGTAGGCGTTATACAGCCAGGTTTTCAATTCAGCATCAATTTCCTCCATCGAATGCAGTTGTACCCTGTGTGTGCACATGGTGCCAAAAGGTCCGGAATTACCCAATCTTTCTCCGACGGGGGTGTTCCTTAGTTTTATCCCGATATCAATCCTGTTTTTGGTCGCCGGTTTTATTAAAGCGAATTGTTTCTTTCGAACCAGGCTTACCGAATCCTTTTTAGGAACTACAGACACATCATCACCAAAAGAGGTCATCATGGAAACAAGCTGAAGATACATGGGTTTCAGGACTTCCTTCCCTGAATATTGAGCCTCTACAAGTTCGGTCGCGGCGGGAGTATTATTTTTTGACAACAGGATGATGGTATTGGCGAATCCGTGAGAGACCCCGTGTTCTTCCTTTAGGAAAGTCATGGCCTCACCATGTTTTGCGAAGGCCTTTTGTTTAAGGATCATCTGCCATTCTTCAAAGGACTTTCCCGTTTTCTCACGCATATTGGAGATCATTGTTTGAAGGGCTTTATCCATTGCAATTAGGTTTCAGGTTCAATTTCTTCCGGTTTCTGGTTCTTTTTCATCCGCAGATCCAGAAACTCCACCATAAGGGAAAAGGCAATAGCAAAGTACAAATAACCTTTTGGAATGGTGCCCACCTCGTTGTTGAAGACGACCAGATGCGAGATATGGGCGGCTTCCGCAATCAGCATAAATCCGATCAGGATAAGAAATGAAAGCCCCAGCACCTGAATGGATGGGTGGCGGTTCACAAATTCCCCCACCGGATTAGCAAACAGCATCATAATGACCACTGATATAACAACGGCTACGATCATAAGTATCAGTGCATCATTGGGATTGGGAGAGATCCCATTGGTCATCCCGATAGCCGTCAGTATGGAATCGAAGGAGAAGACCAGATTGATCAGGGTGATCTGGAGAATTGCATTGCTCAGAGATTTAGAACGCCCTCGTTTAACCTCGCGTTCATCATGTCCCTTGTGTTCTATTTTTTCGTGGATCTCACGGGTGCTTTTGAATAATAGGAACAAGCCGCCTGCAAACAATATAAGGGCCTGCCAGCTAATACCGCCCCTGATCCATGATTCATCAAATACGAAAAACGGTTTCTTCAGGGAAATCAGCAGGGTAATTCCGAAGAGGAGAATGATCCGCATGGCCATCGCCAGGATCAGACCGATATTGGTGGCTTTTTTCCGCTGACCCTGTTCAAGTTTTCCTGCGGCAATGGAGATGAAGATAATGTTATCTATTCCCAGAACGATCTCAAGAAATGTGAGGGTTACAAGGGCCACCCAGGCGTCAGCATTTGCAAAAATTTCAAACATATAGCAGTTATTTGTTATTCTGTGGTAATTTGGGCAATGGCTTGCGGTTGGCGGTTCCTTTTAATTTTTTACCGCTCCCTACAATACTGTACTCAAATGTATATGAATTCTCTGTAGTTGACAATATTTTCATATGGATGGCCTGTTTTTCATCAATATTCTCAGGATGTAACTTTTTGACAATGTATTCACAATCATTGATCCATCGTACGGAAGAAGTGTCCGATCGCCCTTCAAAGAAATCGATTTCAACCGAGCCCTTCCTGATAAACACCGTGGTTTTTTCTTCTCCGTCTATTATGGAGGTAAACTCAAAGGTTCCGTCTTTAAAAGACTCACAAGCTCTTTGGGGTTGGTAACAGGCAGCGATGGTCAGCAGGAATAACATAAAGATAAGAGGTCGGTAACCCATAGGGGCAAAGTAAATGAATACTCACCTCAATTCCCAGAAGAATCAGGGTCAAAAAAAGATTATTAAGGGAAGGCTGTATTTTTGTCAAAAACTTCAAAACTGCCATCGTCAAAAAATAGAACAATTTTATACAGATTCCTTTTTTGACTGTTCTGTTCTCCCCCCTGGGAATCCTGAACCGTACTATCTTTCTCTCCCTCTGCCGGGAGTTTAGGAGGAAAGTGGCCCTTACCATTTAATAACCAGTACAGGTTGACTTCCGGAAATGTCTTTACAACCTTCATCACAAACTCAAGACTGGGTTTGTTCCTACCCGTCAGAAGATGCGAAATACTGGAGCGCTGTACATTGATCCGATCGGCAAAAGCTGAAGCGGTAAGAGCGTAAAACTGTAAAAGATGCTCAAGCCGTTTTATAAACTCATCTGTATTTACCATTGTAATTATTAATTAAATCAGACACTGTTTTAAAAGTATTCGATGGCCACCATGCCTCTGATTTATGGAAATATACGCTTTATATAAAATGTTATAATACGTTGATATAAAATAGAATACATCCAAATATATTGATTATAAAATTAATGATTCAGTTTGTTTACAAATGTAATTTACACTTAAAATTTATTAGACGTCCGTATTACAAATGTACCTAATGTTATTACAATTGTTATTCAAAATGGCGGTATTTTTATCGGAATTAACATTGCGATGATGCCTGTTTCCTCTCCGGAATATGAATCGATAAGGGAAAAATCTGTAAGCGGCAGATTCATTTCCCCGGAGCATCTGACACCATTTCTAAATAACATTTCTGCATTGCTAAGTGTCGTCCGGGAAGATTATTCTGTGCAGGCCAGACCGATTTATAGTTTAACCCTGGGACAAGGTCCAGTCAGGTTGCTCATATGGTCACAAATGCATGGGAACGAGTCGACGTGTACCAAGGCCTTATTGGATCTTATAAACTATTTGACAGGGGATGCTGCGAGATCTTCATGGATTCTTCGGAAATGTACGCTGAAAGTCCTGCCGATGCTCAATCCGGACGGTGCCGAAGTATATACCCGGGAGAATGCCAATGGGGTAGATCTTAACCGCGATGCTCATGAGCTCACACAGCCCGAAAGTCGTACGCTGCGCAAGGTGTACACGGAGTTTCAGCCACATTACTGCTTTAATATGCATGACCAGCGCACCATTTACAGCGCAGGAAACACTGCATCTCCGGCAACACTTTCCTTTCTGGCACCTGCCAGCGATCATGAAAGGACGGTCACGGCTTCAAGAGCAAGCAGTATGTCAGTTATTGCAGGGATTTATCATGCCCTCCTGCCGATCATACCCGGCCAAATAGGGCGATATGACGACAGTTTCAATCCACATTGTGTCGGAGATACTTTTCAGATGTTCGGCAGTCCGACCCTACTTTTTGAAGCCGGGCATTATCAGGACGATTATCCACGTGAGAAAACACGGGAATTATGTTTTCAGGCCATGCTCGCAGCCCTTAAATATATCAGTGAAGCCGAGCCATGTCCCTATGGTCAGGAAGACTATTTCGCCATCCCGGAGAACAGTAAGTTATTTTTTGATATTCTGGTACAAAATGCCGACCGCCTTAGCGGAGATTACAGCAAAGGTGCATCTGCCGGCATACTTTATAAAGAAGTGTTAGACCATCGGCAAATACGATTTGAACCCTATATAGCCGAAAGTGGGAATTTATCGTCGTTTTATGGTCATTTAACCTTTAATGCCCTCAAACAGAGGGACCTTGCAAAATTGACTGAACAGAAGCATATTAGCGCCCTGTTTATTTAGATTTCCATTTAAAATCCCGCATTGTTTTACGCATCTTGCAAAAAAAGCATTATTTCTTTACATTTAATTTCTTAATTTTCTACTTTTACCAAAATTATCAATAATATGGGGAGAGTAAAATTGGATGAGATTGATCATCAGATTCTGGATATGTTAATTGACAATACCAGGACGCCTTTTACAGATATTGCGAAAAAGCTTTTGATCTCTGCCGGTACCGTCCATGTCCGTGTGAAAAAAATGGAGGAAGCCGGGATCATTAGAGGATCCTCCCTCACCTTAGACTATGTAAAGCTGGGCTATTCTTTTATTGCCTATGTCGGAATCTTTCTTGAAAAAACCCATCAAACCAAATTTGTTCTTGAGCGACTCACATTAATACCTAATGTGACCGTGGCACACATCACCACAGGCAAATTCAATATCTTCTGTAAGATCAGGGCAAAGGATACTACCCATGCCAAAAATATTATATTTAAAATCGATGATATCGACGGGATAAGCCGGACCGAAACTATGATTTCGCTGGAGGAAAGCATCAACGATAAGAAACGGCTGATGCATTTAATCTTTAATGAATTATAGGCACCCTTTTTGTCTCAATATTGCAAAAATATCTTGGTAAGAATACTTTCCGTTAATTAGAGAAATGAAAACTTCCTCCTTATCCTCCGGGGATTATCACACCTTTTATCAGCCTTACATAGATATTCTGGGAGATGTGGAATTGATGGATATGTTGAAGGACCAGGAGAAGAATTTTCCTGAATTCATTAAGAATATCCCGAAAGATCAATTACACAGGCGGTATGCGGAGGGCAAGTGGACCGTAATGGAAGTATTGGTTCATATCCTTGATGCGGAAAGGGTCTTTCAGTACAGGGCACTGAGATTCGCCAGAAAGGATGAAACCCCGCTGCCCGGATTTGATCAGGATAGCTATGTTCGCCATTCGATGGCTGAATCCCGGACTGTGAAAGATATCATTCAGGAATACCGCGCTATCCGCAAGTCGACCCTCTTACTTTTTTCTGGTTTCACTGAAGAAATGCTCCTTAGAAAGGGCACAGCAAGTGAAGTGCAGATGAGTGTCGGAGCCCTGGGCTTTGTCTGTTGCGGGCATCAGAAACACCACAGGAACATTCTGAGGGAAAGGTATCTGAACGGAAATTCGGTTTAATCCTCCTTCGAGTCCCGCTTCGGCGGACGAGAAGATGTGGTCTAATTCCCCGATTCGTGGGTCGGACAAAGGGTTAAGGGCTTGCCCGGGGTTTAATACGATTTAATCGTAATCGAACTCTTCTTCCATATCACCTTCAAGATTCAATTCCAGTTCCACATCCTCTGACTGAAATTCGTCATCTTCCTCATCGCGTTCAAAATTCATTTCGCTGACTTTGGACTTCGTTTCCAGTTCCTTCTCAATGGTATCATCAAACGAAGCGATAAAATTTGACAGACTCTGGCTGATCTTGACCAGGTAAATGGTATCTGCGGTTTTGAGTTCAACGGCTTCGACCAATTCGCCATTGCCATTCTTAAAAGAGATGATGTCATCATCCCCATAACCATCCGGATAAGTCCCGATGAGTAAATCCGCCAGCTCGCGGCTGAGTTTTTTGTAATCTACGATCTTTCGTACCATAGCATTTTACTTAGATTTGGGTAATTCTATGAACCTAAACTATGGTTTTTTTTTATTGACGCACTCAAAGAGTTGTCAAAACGGGGAATTAGTATATGTAGCAGTTATTCGCTGTAGTAAGCGAAAGCATCGGGAAATAATTCGGCCGGTACTTTACAATCTATGACCGGTTCACCGATTTTTTGGAGCAGTACAAAATTGATATTTCCGTAACTATTCTTCTTATCATGCTTTAAAAGATCCAGAATCCCGGCCATGTCCTCTCTTGTAATCGCGGCTTTGGGATACCGTTGCTTAAAGGTGGTCCTGATATCGTCAAGCTGCCCAAGATCGAGACCTGTGAGCCGGTGTGAAAGATAGGCTTCAAGTACCATCCCTGCGGCGATGGCTTCTCCATGAAGCATCATGCCGTTTTCGCCTGCTTCCAGATAATAGGATTCTATGGCATGACCCAGGGTATGTCCGAAATTTAAAATTTTCCGCAGATTTCTTTCTTCAGGATCCTGCATTACGACCTCATTTTTGATGATAATAGAGTCATAGATGCGGGCTTCCAGAGGATCTGATGGCTCCAAAGATTTTAATGCGTCCCAATAGGCGGCATCCCGGATCAGTCCATGCTTAAGCATTTCGGCGAAACCGCTCCGCAGCTCTCGTTTGTTCAGCGTGCTCAGAAAGGAGGTAATTACGAGTACCATCTCCGGCTGTTTTATCACGCCGATCTGATTTTTAAGTTTTCCCAAATCGATCCCGGTCTTTCCTCCGACGGAGGCATCAACCATGGCAAGGAGTGAGGTAGGTACATTGATAAAATTGATCCCTCTTTTATAAGCAGAAGCTACAAATCCGCCGAGATCTGTTACTACGCCTCCGCCCAAATTGATCAGCAGACTTTGCCGGTCTGCGTCTTTTTCTGAAAGTGTTTCCCATATCCCCGTGCAGGTATCCAGATTCTTATGCAGCTCTCCGGGGACCATTTTGATGATTTGTTTGGGTTGCAGCCCAGACATTCCTTTTATAAAGGCCGGCAGGCAGTGTTGATGGGTATGTTCGTCAACCAGGATAAAAACAGAAGAATAGGCCTTCTCCTTCAGATGCCGCTGCAAGCCGTCATAAGCGGTCGCATTAAAATGGATGGGGGCATTGGACGTTACAATTGACTTCATCGGGGCTCATTGTTTGTAGGCCTGAAGGCCGGCCGTTCAGGGCAAAATAAAGGGTATTTTTCATTAATTAAATATTATTTCTGTGCTATTTTTGGCAGGTCAGGAAAATTAAGCCAATGGATCAGATCTTTGAAGATACAAAAACTGCTTTTGCACATAAATCAGATTCCGAATTGGAACGGGCTTACTTTCTTTTCAAACTGATCGCCAATGAACCCCTGGTTAAAATCGGCACCGCGGTAACCAATTTTGCCATCAAAGCGCATCTTCCGGTTGAAGGCTTGATCCGGGCTACAGTTTTCGATCATTTTTGCGGTGGGGTCAATGAGGCCGATTGCATGCCGGTGGTTGATAAATTGTGGGAGAGCAGGCTGTACTCTGTGCTGGATTATTCTGTTGAGGGCAAGGAAACAGAAGATCCCCTGGATGACGCTCTGGCTAAAAACCTTCAGATCCTCGACTTTGTCAAGGAAAAAAAAGCCATGCCTTTTGCGGTATTCAAACCCACGGGTTATGGTCGCTTTGCTCTGTTTCAGAAGATCGGGGAAGGAAAAACCCTCACTGCGGCCGAGAAAGCGGAATGGGAACGTGTGGTCGGGCGTTTTCACACCACATGTAAAAAGGCGTATGATCTGGATGTCTCCCTGTTAATAGATGCTGAGGAAAGTTGGATGCAGGATGCTGCTGACCAATTGGTGGAAGAGATGATGCGTACTTATAATAAGGAAAGAGCCATCGTTTTTAATACCCTTCAGCTGTATCGCTGGGACCGGATGGATTACCTGAAGAAAATCTGC
The DNA here is from genome assembly GCA_041743425.1 of Zeaxanthinibacter sp. Classification (GTDB taxonomy): domain Bacteria; phylum Bacteroidota; class Bacteroidia; order Flavobacteriales; family Flavobacteriaceae; genus JTS-RE37. The sequence continues at coordinate 16,900 of JBGTMS010000021.1, forward strand.
AGTCAAGCTGAAAAATCGGGCTACAAAATAGGGATCAAGCTGGTCCGCGGGGCGTATAAGGAGAAAGAGAATGAACGGGCGGCAGAAAAGGGCTATCCCAGTCCCATATGTGGTACCAAGCAGGAATCTGACGACAACTTTGACACGGCAGTCCAATATATTCTTAATCACCTTGATACCATCTCGCTTTTTGCCGGAACCCATAATGAGACCAGTTGTTATAAATTGCTGAAATTAATGGAGGAGAAAGGAATTTCAAAAAAGGATCCGCGCATTGGTTTCGGCCAGCTCTATGGAATGAGTGATCATATTTCATTTAACCTGGCCGCGCAGGGGTACAATGTGGCCAAGTACATGCCCTTCGGGCCGGTACGTGATGTGATGCCCTACCTTATCCGCAGGGCAGAAGAGAACACCTCTGTGGCGGGTCAGACCAACAGGGAGCTGGAACTTCTGAAAAAGGAACGCAAGCGCCGGAAAATCTGATACACCCTCCCGGGAATTCAGGCAATCAGGAAAGGCGGATCAACGATAGACCAATGGAATCAAATCAAAAAATAGCCGTTGTGACAGGTGCCGGATCAGGCATTGGCAGAGCGGTTGCCACGGCCATGTCTCTGGATGGATGGCAGCTGGTGCTCACAGGACGGCGGGAGAAAGAACTGAAGGACACCGCAGAAAGTTGCAAAAAGGGTGTTACCCTTGTTGTGCCTGCTGACATCACGGCGCCTGACGCTGTCATAGCTCTTTTCAGTGAGGTGAAACGACATTTCGGCCGTTTGGACCTGCTGTTCAACAATGCAGGTATCAGTGCGTTTTCCGACTCCTTTGAATCGATCCCATTTGCCGAATGGGAGCGGGTATTGAAAACGAATGTTACCGGAGCTTTTCTATGCGCTCAGCAAGCCTTCCGGATGATGAAGGAACAGGATCCAACCGGGGGTCGGATCATTAACAACGGCTCCATCTCTGCTCACGTCCCCAGACCACATTCAGCACCATATACCACCAGCAAGCATGCCATTACCGGAATGACCAGATCCATTTCTCTGGACGGGCGTTCCTATAACATCGCCTGCGGGCAGATTGATATAGGGAATGCCGACAGCAGTATGGCTGATAAAATGCAGGAAGGGATCTTGCAGGCTGATGGGAGTACCCGCAGTGAACCTGTAATTTCTATGGCCGAGGTAGCAAAAACCATCGTTCATATGGCGGCAATGCCTTTGGAGGCAAACATACCTTTTCTGACGCTCATGGCCAACCGGATGCCCTATATGGGAAGGGGCTGAACCCCAACAAAGCAACTGATACGCTGAAAAACTATTAGAGTTGTGGATAGTTGGCTGAGGCAGGGGAAACTTACCTGCTTATTCCTTCCGCTATCACGGTGCTGTCGCAGTTCTTAACCTCCAGAATTACTTCTTTTCCTTTGATGATTCCCTCTATCAGATACAGAGAGCAGGGTTCGGCTTCAGGGTCACTTTTACTAAAGTCGACATCGCCATCTGTCAGAAAGAAAGCGATATCCGTGGAATCTGCACCCTGTTCAGTCATATGCATTTTCAGGGTTTCAGAATAGGAGAGCGGCTTGGAACGAAGTTCCTTCAGGACACGGCAATTGGGGAGATAGCAAAAGGTCACCCCTGTTTCATCTGATTTTTTCTTAAAGATATAAGTGAGGAATACCAGGCCTACGGAGAGGCCGACCAGATAAAAACCAAGCCGTTTTAAAAAGGGCATGCGTTAAAAAATAAGGAAGTTGATATCGCTGAATTTAAGCCCGAACCACTCGCCGACCATCTTGTTGGTCAGAATCCCGTGATACATATAAAGTCCGTTTCTCAAGCCTTTGTCAAATCGCAGCGAGTTTTCAAGTCCGCCTTCTTCGCCGATTTTCAAGAGGTACGGGGTGAAGATATTACTGATAGAGAGAGAAGAGGTTTTGGGGTATCGTGCAGGCATGTTAGGAACACCATAGTGGATGACTCCGAATTTCGTTTGGGTAGGTTTGTCATGGGTGGTCACTTCGCTGGTTTCAAAACAGCCGCCCATGTCAATACTCACATCGATGATAACAGCGCCCCGCTTCATTTGTTCTACCATAGTCTGGGTTACCACCACCGGCGATCGGTTATTCCCTCGGAAGGCGCCAATGGCCACATCACAACGCCGTAACGCCTTCAGCAAATTTTTGGGTTGCAGGGTAGAAGTGTATACCGTCTGGTTGATACTCGTTTGGATATTGCGGAGTTTACTGATGGAGTTGTCGTAGACTTTGATATTGGCCCCAAGGCCGATGGCCGATCGCGCGGCATATTCTCCGACGGTCCCGGCTCCCAGAATGACCACTTCTACAGGCGGAACCCCGCTAATGTTCCCGAACAGCAGCCCGTTTCCTTTGTTGGTGGCGGCCAGGATCTCGGCGGCGATGAGCACGGAAGAAATCCCCGCGATTTCACTCAGCGATCGCACGACGGGGTATTTCCCGTCCGCATCACGGATATATTCAAAGGCAATGGCTGTAATGCGTTTTTTGGCAAGGGTTTCAAAATATACTTTGTTTTGTGTTTTTATCTGTAGTGCCGAAATGATGGAGGCCTGCGGGTTTAATAACTGAATTTCGGAGAGGGTAGGGGGTTCTACTTTGAGGACAATAGGGCAGGAAAATATTTTTTTGGTATCCCTGCTGATGGTGGCTCCGGCATCTGTATAATCCAGATCCGAAAAATTGGCGCCTTCACCGGCCCCCGATTCAATAAGCACTTTGTGGCCGTTGGAGGTGATCGCATTCACCGCGTCCGGGGTAAGGCAGATCCTTTTTTCCTGGAATTGATTTTCTTTTGGGATGCCGAGGGAGAGTTCCCCTTTTTGCTTAAAAATAGCCAGAGTTTCCTCCTGAGGCAGCAGTTGTTGTTTGCTGAACGGCGATGCGGGTTGGTCCATAATTGCGAAACGAGTGCCTGAATAGCACCATGCTCAAAATTACAACAATTATATGAATCCCTTTTGATAATGGAGGTTGCTCATATAGGGATGGGTCTCAGATGTAAATGCTGAAGGGGAGATAATTGTGACCCACATGAGTTGATAAGGAAATAGTAATTAATAAGTCTTTTGAACTGATCGAATTTTAAAAGAAAAAAGTAAACAAGCTTCGGAAGGACTGTCGCATGGACCCTAAAATGCTTTCCAGGGTTTTATTGGGCACTTTTTCGGAGAGATCGGCTTGTCCTGATTTTGTCATATCCACCTTAATGCCAAATTTCTCCAGGTCGTTCCGCTCTTTGCTCTTATAATACTGCAATTCCGCATCCATAGCCTCCAGATCGATCCCATGGACATGTTTATCGTATAACTTGATCCGGACGAAGTAAACAAAAGGAATCACCGCCATACATACAGGTAAGAGCCATAACACATTTTCTATTTCAATGTAGAGATCATCCGAATAAATGACCTCAAAAATCTGAAAGGCATACATACAAATGGGAATAAGCAAAATATGGTACCACCAATGTTTACAGGTAAAAAACCAGATGGTGAGTAGGTATAATGGTATGATTTTATTAATTAGAAACCATCCATAAGTGCTTAGATCTGCAAAACCATTGCGGTCAAATTCGAATCCAAAAATTGAAATGGTTTCGTCTGGATTATTAGGAAGATACTGATGGATTTTGAATATAAATGGAGAACATATTATAAAAAAAATGGCGGTAGATTCGATAAATAATCTTTTTCTGGCTTTACCGCTACTCGCTAAATCATTATTCATTGCTACAACATTTGGGACAATATATTGCTGTAACGCAAAAAAGGGCAATTTATTGATTACCCTAGTAAAATTAATGACAATAGCCTAACTAATAGACTTTTTATTAATTGGCTTGGCTGGGAACTTTACTTTTATCCAAAGCTTGGGATGGTACTTTGCTTTTATCTAAACCATTTTCGTAAACCTGGTCATCAGCGGTATTGGTAGTACAAGCTGCAATCATAAGAATTAAACAAGTGCAAATGCCAAAGAGGATTTTTTTGGTGTTCATCGGAATAAGGTTTTAGTTGGTGTACGCTTAAAATTCAGATCAAATGTAGGAAAAAAAGTACTTTAACCTGAGAAAAACTGAAACTATTTATGTATTTCATCGGTAGAAAGGAACACTTTATCGAAAAAAATGCAGTTCATCGAGTTTTATACAATAACTGAAAGTTTTTTTCAGGGAAGGGGTAGTAATTCATGTTATGATTTTCTCTGCCACAAAATTAATTTTCATACCTCATCTATATAATCATGCAATCCAGAAAGCAGGTCGATGTGATATTAAAGGCATGATTAGTAGAAGACTTAATGTATTCCTTAATTACGATTAGAAATAAAAAATGACAGAAACAACAAGTCCTTATTCCGAATTAGGATAAGTGTATAGATGATTGTCATCATTACAGCGAGAAAATATTAATAAAAGAGCAGATCTTAGTAGATTCAGTGAGTTATTAATTACTGCAAAAATGGGGATTCTGTGGAAAAAATATCTTCTTGAGTTCTTATTGGGCATGTTTATAATAACGGTGCCCTTAAGTCTATCCTTGCATCTTCTCTATGGTGATAATATAATGCAATCATCAATTAGTATTTTAGGCTTTAAAGTTTATCATAGCTGTTATAATAATAATGTTTTTGTGTGGTCATTATTAGTTCGAATTATACCAATTTTATTATTCTCAATTTGGTTCTTAACAATTAAGGATTGGTGGCGATATTTTATATTCTGTCCATTACTCCCCTTTGCCTCAACAATCCAAGTTCCTTTCACTCTCGAAAATGATAGCTTCACTCAGCATGCAGTTTCATTTTCCCTAGTAATTTTAGTTTTGCTTATAATTGACAATAAGCATTATTTTCAGTTTACTAGTTATATTCAATTGAATCAAAACATCTTTGGTTCGGCTAAAATTAGAGGCCTTTATTATAATACTAGGTACTTTTTAAAAATTAGTGAATCAAGTCAAAAACCAGATGGAGGAATCGATAGAATTAGAAAATTAGAATATATTAAAGAACTACTAAATAGCTCCATTAATGATTCTGATTATAAACAAAAGCTAAGTGTAGGGAAAACTTCCATAATCATATTATTATTGATAATATTCTCATCCTTGGCTTGGTTACATGTCTTCATTCCAAAGGAACAGGGAAAATTGAATCTTTTGTTTTTATCAATAAGTAATAATGGGTTCCCTGACTTATCAACCTTTGTATGGTATATAACAACTAAATTCTGTGTTATAATAACACTTTGTATATGGATTATAACCTCGAGAAACTGGTGGAGATACGCCATTCTGAGCCCTATCATATTCTATATTTATCAGCTTTGGGAGGCATTCCAAATTGGATCAACCGCCTTAAACGAGAATGAGTATCTTAAAGGATTGCCCCTTATAACGATATTAGTAGGAATCCTGTTTTATTTGGCTGAAACGATTAAATATCAAACCCGAATTAGTGAGATGTACCAGAAAATATGTAATGAAATTGAAATATTATTGGATCAATCCAAAGAAGTAAGCGACTTTCGTATTCAGAATAATTTACGGTATCATCGGATTAAAAAACATAAATCCTCTATTGAAAATCAGCCGCAACACCTTAATCGTTTGATGAAGTTTAAAAAAGAACTTCTTATCAAATTGAACGGTAAGGACTGTAATCTCACCTAAGGACAAAACTGTTTTTTTGAGACCATGATCTAAAATCCATACAAAGAGTTTGCCGTAATGGCTCCGAGCACAATCAGGCTTTAGGACCTTGGGTATTTAGTTTCCCCTGCGTTTTCTCTATTTCCTCGGAAACTTCCTTCAGGAGCCGTTTTAGTTCCACCTCCTGCCGCTCCCTGATCTTATTTTCTATGATGCGCTCAATCTCCTGTTGCCTCTCAGCCGGCAGCTGGTCAAAGTCAAGGATGTCCGGATCTTCGTCTTGTTTCAACATGTGACCTTCTCCTGTTAATAACCACGCTACATTTAATTGAGGATATATACTGATAATGTTCTCAATGACGTCACTTCCTATTGAAGCACTGTTTTTCTTCATCCGAAGTGTATATCCGTTGCCAGCTCCGATCGAGAGATCAAATTGCCTGGCACTAATCCCGGAGAAGGTGATGAATTGTATTAAGCGATCGATTGTTTTGAACATGAATTTAAGAAATAATCGAATATAATCTACACAAATATAAGAAATAAAATGTTTCAGGTCTCATAAAATATAGTAAAAGTACACCATACATGGGTATTTAAGGGTATAAAATTATTTTTAAGCCAGTATAGAATTTAAACTATATAATTTTGAAATATAGAAAATATTCTATATATTTAGCTGTGTCTTGTCTGACCGATCAATTATAGGTCACTCTTAAGCTTATAATTTAACTGCCTTTAACTAAAAAATGAGACATTATGAAAACCATCAAAAATCTTGAACGCCTTCAGCAATTGCATGAACTAATTGAAAAAGAATGCACCGGCTCCCCGGGAGAATTAGCAAATAAATTAAATATCAGTGAGCGATCGGTCTATTTACTCGTTGAACAATTGCGGGATTTTAATGCTTTGGTAACTTATAACAGAGGACGAAAAACCTATTATTATGAGGAAGATTTTAAACTCGCTATTGGTATCTCCGTATCCGTTTCAAGCAACGGAGGAGTAACCGATATCTTTGCGGGTAGCTATCTTAAAAAATAAGTGGCTACTTCTGTATTCCTTCGGGTTCCTCAGAACATGTACTGCCTTGCTAAGCCTTATTAGTTCACGCGTTGCGTGCCTCGATAGTTATTCCGCTGCAGTATCAAATTCGACCAAATTCAACCTTATGTCATATCATTTGAGCAAGCGTCAGATTTTGGAATAATAAAGAAGATCGATTTATAACATACAAAGACTCTCTTTTAAACTTGATTGAACCTTGAATATATATTGCTATTCTTTTAGCTCCTTCAATCGGTCTATGGCATTTTGATTTCCCTTATTAAGTTGTAAGGATTTTTCGAAATTCACGATCGCATTCCTACTATCTCCTGAAAATAAATAGCCTTCGGCCAAACTGTCGAACAGATTGGCCGATTCCGGATAGAGCGCTACGGCAAGTTCCAAAATTGCGATGCCATAAGTAGATGTCCTTGGATCCAGCACAAGTTGTAGTCCAAGGGTATTCAGTTTCGCCTCCTCCAGCCTGAAATCTGCTTCGTCCTTTTTAATTGAGTCGTATAATTGTAACATACCCTTATATCCAAACCCGGCGGCCATGTCGTTAAAGTCCTCAAAACTCGTTTTATTAGCCGTCGGTTTTTTGAACCTGATCGAAATCAGTTCAGCGGGTACGCCATTTTTTTCGGGTGCTGTTTCCAGAAAAGCCCGCGCCTCCTTATCCTCTTTAAGATATGCCTCCAAAAACTTCAGGGTGTACTCTGACAACCACTTGTAGGCAACCATGATCTCGGCATCCGGGCTGTCCTGGCGTATATCCCTGGGCTCGAACAGGATTCCCAGACTTGAAAAATAAGCATGGGACAGGCTGTTAAATCGAAGGCTGTAGGCTTCACTTTTTGTTAGCTTATCATAAAACTCAAAATCCTTGTTGAGAGAAGGATCAATCTTATCTTCTTTCAAAACCTGCTCAGGAATTTGTTTTTGCGCCATGTGAATAAAGGGCACATCCACTTTATCAACCGCGAAGTAAGGAGAATTCCGAAGGAGAGGATATTGATACCTGACACTGCCATCAAGGCTTATATTCGCTTTAATGTTCCCATTCCTTATCTGAGATAAGACGTTGGACATCCCTCCAAAACTAAAGCCCATGGTAGCAATGGCATCCTCATCGACATTTTTCATACCCAGGGCCACCTTTACAAGGAATTCTATATCCCTGGCCTGGGTTTCCAGATCACTCTGGCTGCCCCCGTTCAAAAACCGGTTCTCCGGTCCCCGGCTGGGACTTGAGATCACTACATACCCGCGACTTGCCAAAAATTCACACAATGCAAAATTTTCTATCGAAGATGCCTGATAACTCGGAGCATATACGACCGTCGGAAATGCATTCTCAATAGGGCATGCATCCCGTGCAGCAATTACTTCCTCTTCTAAATGTTTTTGATTTTCCGACGTATTCGGATAGTAAAACCAGTTCAGAATAAACTCATTTGGCAGCTCTTCCCATTCCTCCTCCTCCTTCAATATCTCCATATAATTGATAACGGACATAGGGGAACCGGCATCCTTAGACATATCGGCAGGGTACCAAATACTTGTGGGTATTTCCCGAAGAATCTGCCGCCTGCTGTATTCCATGACCCTATTATACGTCCTGCTGCTGTCAATCGCCACATAATGCAGGAACCCGACAGCGTATTCGCCGTGTTCAAGATCAAGTCCCCTGAGCGAAACCTGGGCCTGACTTAATGAGATCGCCAGGAGAAAGAAAGAAAGGGCAACTGGCATTTTTATATTTTTAAGAAGATGCATGAATGTTAAAAATCTCATTAACGAAAATTAGATAAAATTCCGTGGGCAATAGAGGCGTGTACTGACTACATTAAAGTACTCCCTTATTATTTTTATTCGGCTCCAGCAAGTCCCATAAATTTCCGTAAAGATCTTCAAATACCGCTACCGTTCCGTATGCCGCGGCTTCAGGGAGTCTTACAAATTTGACGCCTCTCCGGGCCAGGTTGTCGTAATCCCGCTGGAAATCATCCGTGTACAGGAAAAAACCAACCCGTCCGCCTGTTTGATTCCCTACGCTTGCTAATTGTTCGGCATTAGCAGCTCTGGCCAGTAATAAGCAGCATTCCTTTGCACCGGATGGTGCAATTATCACCCACCTTTTGTCCTTATCAATCACAACATCTTCCAATACCCTGAAATCCAGTTTACGGACATAAAATTGTATGGCTTCATCGTACTCCCGTACTACCAAAGTGACCTGGGCAATTCTGTTGTACATTAAAAATCTCTTTTTCTACTTTTACAATTTAGAGTGTATTATGCCTGCTATATCCCGGTGGGCTGATACGGTTCATTCGCAGATAAACGATAGCTTATGCTCTGTGATGTGCGGTATGGCTTTCGCTCCGAAGAATAAGATCTAAGTTGGAATGGCCTTCCAGATACCACGGCTTGACTTTATTTTTTCGCCTGGCAAAATCATATCACTTCCTTTATCCAATCCTGAAATTACGTAGTCGAAAGTATCACTTACATAGTTAGAAACCAGGATCTTATTTTGCGCTGAACTTCTTTTTTTGAAATGGTCCGGCTGAAACAGGTTTATCGGGTCCGGGCGTTCCAGAAAAAAATGGGCTTCCATCAGGGCGTCAAAATCCGGATAGCTTTTGGAATCGAGAAGTATTCCTATGAATGCGTTGTTTGTGAAACCAAGATGCATAAAATGCTGGGCAAAACTCAGCTGTTCTTCTGAAGGTCTGTATTCTAACCGATCTTCGGGCATAGCGTCCAGTACTGCCATAGTGTACTCTTTAGATTTTTTCCATCTTTTAACCAAAATGCCAATGATTGGGTCCGGGTCAGGAATTTTGGCAGAAATCAGTGCCAACGGACTGAGTGCGATCAAACTTAGAATTCTTCGTCGGTACATATTGTTTTTATTGGTACAAGTTACTTTATGATTTTAATAATTTAAAGTTGACTTATTAAGAAATCCCAAACAAGATTACCCCTGGCATAGGTAGGCAGCGGAACATGTTTTTTTAGTAATCAATCACTTCATTGTACTCTTGAAATCAATTAGATGAAGGTGTTCAGTTCAGACCTTCGGTGACCTTCAGTCCCCCCTTTAAATATATAGCGATTGGCATTAAAATACAACTTATCAGAAATGGTATGACCCGCGAAATCAATTTTTTACTAAAACCACAACTAAAAGTTGCCTTAACTACCATACCTTAAAGTAACAATTTTAACCCACAGTCGTCATCCATTGAGGTTTACAGCGAGGCGCCCCAACTCAGATAAAATCGTAGCAGCCCTGTTCCTGGATCTTATTTGTGGCCTCGGTTTTTGGTACCGGTATACTGATGTTTCCGATAATGAAAATATACATTGAACCTATTGCCGTGTGGTACTCTGGGCTTCGACTTAGCGAATGGGTAATGCTCTCAATCAGTGGTGTCTTATTGATTACCATAGTAAAAATCGGAAATGATTACATACAATTAGATCACGCAGACCCGGCGGCATTCCCGGCATTAAGATCATGCTTCTTATGGTATTAAATGAATTGTATCTTGGCTTTTGGTTCATATTCAAAGGCTTCCGAAGAAAAGAAGGAGACGTGCAGGTTGATCAAACACTTTACGGCACTCCGGGAATCATTGCGATACGAATAGCCTAAGCTGATGCCTCTGCTCCCACACCTTTGTTTAATGAGGTATACACAGTATGATAAAAGGCATTTCTTGAACTAAAGTGAGACTTTATTGTTCATCCAAATCACACCGACACCCAATCCTTTTGTCTTTCCGTAATTCCTCTTATTAGGCACTTAAGCAGTAAATTGTATTGAATTACAGGATAATGTATTTATGGGATTAATCTATTATTTAGAAATCATATGGGCGTGGTATGCCGATATCCGGCAATATAACCGTAAGGCATTCAACCAACAAGTCAGGCAACTTGAAAATATATTGGACCTGTCATATTGTGCCTCCCCGATTCCGGAAATCAATCTGTGTTTGGCAGATAGTCCGGAAGTTCGTGGCGAATACAGGGATCACTTCATAACAATGGATTTATTTGATTATATATACGCCATCCTGCATTTGCCAGAATTCCGAATGAGAAATATCACAACGTCCGATTTAATGTGGCTCCCACAGCCGTCCGACAAGCAGTTCTTTTGGAACATGGCTGCCCTGGGAGGAAACCTGCGACGATTGCATCAGACAGATGCCCGGGACCCGGATGACACAATTGCCAATTTTCCCATAACAGGGAACAACATCATATCTCATGAGATGAGCGTCAATGGGTGGGAACTAATCAGCCACAAAGGGCTATTGCAGGATGATCTCAATAAGCACGAACAATCCATAGGCAGGATTTGGATCAATCAAGACCAATATTTTGAAAATGTTCCCCTCGAGGAGTGGAAGTTCTATATTATCGGAGACCGGCCCGCACTAAAATACCTGCAGGATCGGAGAGGTCTACTGTTGGATATTAATGATATCAGTCTTTATCAAACTTTCATAAGCACGATTAGCAGGACCAACCAGCTACTCAGACCGTAAAACAACATGGCAGGATGTCCGGGTTTTCCTCAATTGATTTTCTTAAACAATAATCAGATTTATTGCCAATCGAAGTGAACCAAAATTTGCAGCCATTCAAAACATATATTAAAGTTTAGGAATACACAGAGAAGCAAGTAAACTACCTTATATTTTCCGAAGCAGATATGTTGCTGCGGTACACTATTTTAATCAAAGTGGTATTCTAATCGATCAAATTAACAGTATAATATCTGACCATAGGATCAGCTGCGTAGTTTGGAATCAAAGAACAATTTCCGAATATTCCTAATAATATGGCTTATAGTTTATTTGAATTTTTTTCAGAATCTTTCCGAACGAACTCTATTCAGCTGCTAAATAATCCGACTATAAATATTCCTGAATTCATCGGAAATTCTTACGGAGTGCTATACCCAAGCACCCTGAAATCCAGATTTCCGTCGGAGGGGTCCTGCCGAAAAGTGACCCAGCCACTTACCGTTGAATTACCCGGAATAAAGGGAAATTCCAGTGTGGCCTTCTCCTCGTTGTCTGCCTTGCCTAATTTTATCTCTATGATCACCCCCTGTGCGGCTCCCCTGCCATTGTTCATGGCGGTGACATATAGTGCATAATGCTGCTGTCCGCGTTCAATTTTACCAGCTGAAACCACAATAGCCGGGGGGCTGTCTTCGATAACAACCATATCGTAGACCAGAATTCCGAGGGTTGCGGAAACCAGAATAACTCCCACGGATAATATGGTACGTTCGAGCCAGTTCCTTTTTTGTTGTCTTGCCATTTTTAGGTTTGTAATAGTAGCCTACCCGCCGAAGCGCCCACTGAACCGGGAAAGGAGAGTACAACAATTTCCGCCACAGCCATGAATAAAGAAAGACCTTCTAGCCTGCCAAAAAACCATAACATACCAGTCGATACCAATAGGGCTATTGCATACATTATTATGACCCCAGCCAATATGTCCTTCCACCCCTCTGGTCTGATTACGGATGTATCCGAGCCCGTAAAATCTATAAAGTATAATATTGCCGCGCCTATGGCCATGGAGAAGAGCGAGATTAATATAAGCTGTATAGTGGAGGCAGTAATAGCGATGAGCAGAATCTCTTCGGTTGGTGCCACATTGGATGCGATTAGAATTGCTCCGCAAAAAGCAAGGGCCATTTGAGCCTGATAATTTATATGCCCGCCGTCTCCCTCAAGGTCAGATTTGTTGCCCGCGCCACCCCGATTGCTTCCTAATTGTGATTTTCCAATGGAAATACCAATG
>JBGTMS010000022.1:0-4764 GCA_041743425.1 Zeaxanthinibacter sp.
CAGAATAGCGCCGTCGTGTATATTTTCAACCAGGTCTGAATTTCTTCTTGAAACGGCCAGTACTTCGCCGGTTTTTCCGTCAACCTGCACCCCCCAGTAATGGTTGTCAAAGATAAACTTCACCACCCCTTTGCCAGGTCGCGCGTCAATCCTGTCCAGGGCCAGATCTATGGAAGTATTCACTGAATCCTGTAGTGCTTTAAAGGCTTTTTTTTGTAATGATTCCAACGGTAACCATTCCGTTACATCCGTAGAAACACCCACTTCAGTGTCCGGAAGAATAAACCCATTGGTGTTCTTTTTCCAACCAAGGATAAGTCCGGAAACAGAGACCACAAAGAATAAAACAAACAGAAGTGCGCCGGCGGTCCGGTGTATTTTTCTGAAAATCCTAAGAACCCTGGCTTGTTTTTTTCGTGTCATATGCCCTTAACGATGGCTGGCTGCGACCGCAAAGATAACAATTAACAAAAGATTCAAAGGTCGAAGAGAGATGGTGCTATTGGTTGGAATAATAATCCGAAGTACTTGTGTGTATTGAAAACCTGAAAATGAAAAAAAAGCTGTATGATATCACGGTTGCTTTACATGGTAAATCTGTAACCTAATAATTCAAATTTTCAATCAACACCTGAACTTTTCCCCTGATCAGATCTCTAATCTCCCTGAATTCGCTTTTATCCATATTTTTTGGATCCGGAATTTCCCAGTCCACGAATTCCTTAGCTGGCATCCAGGGGCAGGCATCGCCGCAGCCCATAGTAATCACCACATCAAAAGGCGCATATGGCTTTACTTCATCCAGACTTTTTGAATGTTGCTGTGTCAGGTCATAACCCAGTTCCGCCATGGCCTCAATGGCCTTAGGATTAATTCTACCGCTCGGTCTGGAACCTGCACTGAATGACAACACTTTATCATCTCCCAACATCGTTGCGAAGGCCTGAGACATCTGACTCCTGTTGGAGTTTTCGATACATACAAATAACAATTTCTTTTTTTCCATAACCGGATAATTTTTAAAGAACATATTTACAAACAGGAACGGCCATTGCCGCACCGATGATTGGAGCTGATATATAAATCCAGAGGTATTCCAAATGACCAGAAATAATTGCAGGGGCGATCGACCTCGCAGGGTTCATGGATGCTCCTGTAACAGGTCCGGCAAATAAGGCCTCCAGTAATACTACAGACCCGATGGTTAATCCTGCAATGATGCCTTTTTCTTTTCTGCCGGTCGATACCTTGAGGATAACGAGCATTAAAAGGAATGTAAGTAAAACTTCAAGGATAAATGTTTGGCCGCTACTTCCTGCCGGCAGTGTGGCGCCCAGAAATTCATTCTCAGGAAATAAGGAATAGATCAACGCACTGGCCAGTATGGCACCAGAGAGCTGACTGACAATATAGGGAAGTAATTTCTTAAAGCTGAAATGTCCCATAATTAAGAAGGCAATGGTAACTGCTGGATTAATATGCGCGCCTGAAGTGTCTCCGAAAGTATAGATCATTGCCATCACGATCAGGCCAAAGGTCATTGCTATCCCGGTGTGAGAAATAACACCACCGGTTTCCTGATTAACTACGATGGCCGCGGTTCCACAAAATACAAGGGCAAAAGTTCCGATCAATTCCGCCATATACGTTCTCATGGCACCTGAGTTTTTCATTTAATTAGACGGTTAGGCGTTTTTTCATCAGAATAGCACTCCCGGGACATATGTGGCTGAATTCGGTGGAATGTTTTAAAGATTCAGGAGCTTCATTTCTTGATATCTTTACATAGCCTTTGTTGATAAAGTAATCCGGTGCCGTCTCAGTAAGCAGTAAAAGTTGTGTAATTCCCAGATTGCCGGCCATTTGTTCCAAATGAAGTATCAGGTTTGCAGCGATCCCCATTTTTCTGTATTCCTTCCTTGTGGCAAGCGAGCGAAGCAACCCGTCATGCCCATATATTTCCAGCCCGATAGCCCCCACAATATAATTGTTAACTGATGCAATCAAAAAATTTGAAAGATCTCCGGTTACATCCTCTGTAGGTAACCCGGCAGATTTCAAAAGTTCAAGAACTTCCTCGCGGTCTCCGGGGCCGGCTGCAGCTATTGCCATTTTATTGTCCATAAAATGAGGTTTTCATTTAACAACAGCCGTTGTCTGGCTCACAACAATTGCGTTCATCCTTTGAAATCTTTCCAGCATAGACAGTCATGCTTTGAATCTTACAGTTTGAATCTCTGAACTCGGCTATTTCCTCATCAGATAAATAATTCCTTAAAACATCATCCGGCAGGATTATTTCTTTTTCCTTTTGAATTTCGATGTTGGAGAAGCCAGCCTCCCTGATAATCCCAAGATATTCATCCTTCTGAATGGCACCTGATACGCAACCGGCGTAAAGTTCAGCAATCTCTTTCCACTTCGGAGGCAGATTTCCTTCAAGGACAATATCAGCAATTGAGAAATGACCTCCCGGCTTTAAAATTCTATATATCTCGCTGAACACTTTGTGTTTGTTAGGTACAAGGTTCAGCACGCAATTACTTACAATCACATCAGCCACATTGCCAGTGATAGGCATATCTTCTATATCACCCAGTCTGAACTCTATATTATTAAAGCCAGATTTCACCACATTTTCTCTGGCCTTTTGAATCATTTCAGGCGTAAAATCAATTCCAATAACTCTTCCGGAAGCACCAACCACTTTCCTGGCAATAAAGGCATCATTGCCTGCTCCGCTTCCCAAATCCACTACAGTATCACCCTCCTTCATCTTTGCATGTTCAGTTGGGAGGCCACAGCCCAGGCCTAGGTCAGCATCGGCTTGATAACCCTCAAGTTGACTGTACTCATCTGACATTATCGTAAACACCTCGTCATCCCCGCAACAGGCTGTAGCACCACAGCAAGAGGTAACATTCTGAGATTTTGACTGACCGGCAATCTCACTGTATTTTTGTTTCACTACTTGTTTCAATTTTTCTGATGGTTTCATATTTCCTTATTTAATTGTAATATTACGATTGATATGGTAAAAAAATTTAGCAACAATTGGTATCTTTAAAAGTAACGAAGAAGGTATCAAAGGTCTTTCGGTACTGGTTCCAAACGCTTGGGTTTATGCAATAACAAACGCTGGTTCCTTCAATGGTCCCCTGAATCAAACCCGCATTCTTCAACTCCTTCAGATGTTGAGAAATGGTAGCCTGAGCAAGTCCCAGCTCATCGACCAGATCACCGCATATACAGGCATTTGCTTTTATTATATACTGAATGATTGCGATGCGCGCAGGATGTGCCAGGGCCTTCATCATTAAAGCCAGGCTGTTTTGCTTGTCTGAGAATATTTCTGTTTTCGTCAATCCCATTAATCGCAATATTACGATATATTTAGGAGATTGAAAAATAAATTACACTTTCTTTTCAGAATACGGGCAGAAAAACTCTAAAAATAAATATAAACCTCTTGGCACAGCCTCACTTTGTTGTAATTCTGACTCTGCACATTAGGTAGAAAATATCATCGACAATTATTTTGCCACTAGCCATTATACACTCCTGAAGAACACATAGTTATTAAGAAGTTCTGCAACGTGAAACCCCAGCCAATTTCAGAACTAGTTTCCCCAAAACATAGAGGTAAAAATTCTTTTCATCATTAATGTCGATAAAAGTGCGGGAAACCAGCTTTATAAGGACTGGTAACACCTTCACGGTCACCTGGCTTTGGAGAATAATGATTGATTGCTGATGTAAAACAAATGTCTTCCCGTGAAAAGATCCTGAGTGCCCTCATTGTGAACTGGCTACGATCAGACAGCCCCACCCATCAGGATAGGTGGGATTTTTACAGTCAATTGGAAGTAGTATGAAAGGAAACAGTTAATTACCCCGGATAGCCAAACCGACTTACAGGGCCAAATAAAGATACCCCTGAGATTCAAGATTGAGGTCATACATTTTCACGAAATAGAAACAGGCCCCACCTTTAAGCATTTTTCGGCGGCCGATTACCTGAATTCATATCAATGGAAACTTAAATCCTCAAACCTGTCACTAATGGGCATTTAGATTTGGCGGGGCAAGACCGATTTCAGGACCAATTAAAGCTAGATTATTCCGTATAAAATGTTTAACCATTAGACTTATTTAGTTCTGAATATTTTTAAACCTGGCAGCACCTAAGTTCACAAATTCGCATATAGTTTTCTCCATCAAACAGGTGGAAACCTGAATATGGTTTTACGCATTTGCCAAGAGACGGACATCAGATTAACCTGTGATTTCCCTTCCATTTATATGCAGCGTTTGTCCTGGCATACAACTAGCATCTTCACTTACGAGGAAGACATAATTCTGAACGGAAACAGGAGTGGCAATTATGTTAAAATTTCCTTTTAAAGTAGCCCGAAATGAATTACATTAATATCCCTTTAAGCACAGATGTGGTTTTGCCAGTTACATCCCCAGTAACTGTACCCATCTGAATAAAGCCATTTTCGATTTATTTTATAATAAAATAACATTCAATCTTCATAAAAATTATCTGAATTATGGCTAAATCTGTAGAAATCACAATCAAAGTAAACGATTCAACCTAAGGTTCATTAAATACACTGGATGAGGAATAAATAGGAGTAAATAACGACATGGCCGATAACAATAATGGCTGCAGTCAAGGGGTAAAAAGAACAGGGTTTTCAGTCCGGAGGTTACATTGCAAATGAGATTAGGTGGATTCCGGCGATTAAAGGATCTAAT
>JBGTMS010000023.1:0-2422 GCA_041743425.1 Zeaxanthinibacter sp.
GGAAATCAGTTCCCTGATACCTTTCGCGAATACCAGTGGGGTGAAGGGGACTCTATAGATGGTTGGCAGGGTTTCCGCCTGCCGCCGCCAGAACCACAGACACACCAGGATACTGAAGAAAACCTGAGCGTAGAAGATGGCTTCCCAGTTGTAATGGTCAAGGATAAATTTTCCGCCGGCAGGAGCTATAATTGGTACCAGCAAAAATACCACCGTCACAAAAGACATGATCCTTGCCATATGATCCCCGCTGTAAGTGTCCCGGATCATAGCGATACTGATGGTCCTGGGAGCTGAGAGGGAGATTCCCTGAAGTATCCGGCCAGCAATGAGAATCTCCAGGTTGGCAGCAAAGATGCATATCAGGCTTGAGACAAAAAAAAGTCCGAACCCAAAATATACCACCGGTTTTCTTCCAATAGCGTCCGACATTGGACCGAAAAAAAGCGGGCCAATGCCCAGCCCCAGAAAAAATAAAACAACAAGCAATTGCTGATCTGCCCGGTCCTCGGCACCAACGGCCAGACCTATGATATTAAGCGCGGGGAGCAAGGCGTCCAGGGCAAGAGCCGCGATGGACATAAGAGAGGCCATCAGCGCCATAAACTCGATTTGGGAGGCCCTTGGTTTTAACATGCGGCAAAAATAGCGCATTTATAGAAAAACAAGCAGGGGAATTCTATTGTTGGTCAGAAGGGGCAGCCTTTTTATTGAGGTGGTACCGGTATACGAGATCGAATTTAAAAATGAAATTCTCTCTGAACTCCGTATTCAGCTGTGTACGGTTATCTCCCAAATAGATGGAAGCAATGGATAAGTCGACTTTATCATCCCGGTCAAAGATTCTGTAGGATCTGAATAGGGCGTAGCCGGCTTTCAGATTGAGATAGATTGATTTGCTTATCGGGAGACGGGCATAAAGAAAGAGCTCATTGGAACCTTTGGTAACATAAGAAGGGCCAAAAGCTTGAGAATGAATGGTAAATGTGGATCCCAGGCCATCAAAATTCACCCCAAGCCGTAACTTTTGCGATACCTGGTAATTGAAATCGGCAACGGAAGGAAGTAAAAGGGTGGCCTCAAAACGATCATTCGGACTCAGATAGTATCCCCCGACCAAAGGAACCACGAGCAGGCCGTATTCTTCCGTGTTGGCATAAATCCCGAAGGTATATTTTAGACGAACCGAGCGCGTCTTATTGATGAGCGCTGCAAAACCAAGTTGCAAACCTTCCCGCAAGCCGGCACTGAGATCAGAAGAGACCTTGGGGATGAACACATAGGTGCCGGACCAGGTTTCGGAATATTTCTGATTTAAACCCAAGCGCATGGCGAGGGAATAGAGCTTTGTCCTGCCCTCGATTTCCGGAGCCAGTCCGAGGCTGGTGCCTATGCCTGTAAAACCTGCGATGAACGCCGATTTGTCATTCAGAACAATGGGCGCGTCAAGTTGCAGGTTCCATTCATCAATACCATACCCTCCCTCTCCGTTTTTATAATCGTTTTTTGGGGTGATGGCGTACGAGAATCTGGCCAGGTCCAGATAGTCTTGTGCTACGACAGGAAATACCGAAAAAAGAATGAAAATTACGGTCAGTTGCCAGGCAGTCTTAGTATATCCTGCCGGTGAGACACGGATCAAATTTTAGAGAGTGAATTCATGTATATCATATACTTACCTTATGTCCAGGGCTTTGAAGCTCACATCTTTGATCTGTCCAAATTATTTTAACGGGGCAGAGGGCACGCCCAATGCGCCTTCTGAAATGTACAGCCAGATGAATTCAGGGACTTTCTTAGGGGATATTTAGTTAAAAAACCTCAAAAACATATCCCAGTAACCAGTATAATATGATAAAGACTACAATGGTACCTATGCATCCACATTGGCCGCCGCCAATCTTTTTTGCTCCCCACCCGGCGAGGATGGCTCTCAAGATATTCTTCATGCTTGGTTTATTAATTTCCGGTAAAACTACAAATAAGGTAAAATTTTATGCTATTCTTTCCAAAATAAAAATAACCTGATAACAGCTAAAATTTATTAAGTCGTAATTTTAGTGTCCTATGAAAATACGAATCAAAGGAAATGCGGTGCGTTACCGTCTTACCCAATCAGAGGTAGCAATCCTTTCTGATAAAGGCTATATAGAGGAAATGACTCCATTCAAGAACGCAAAACTTGTATATGCCGTACAACTGATGGAAGGACTTGACCGTTTGGAAATTGAATACACTGCAGACCGGATCATACTGCTTGTGCCGGAGAAAAAAGGGCGGCCATTGCATACCAATGACGTTGTAGGAATCAGCGATGAAATGAATATGGAAAATGGCGACCAACTGTTTCTGCTGCTCGAAAAGGATTATACCTGTCTGGAAAATCGGGATGAAGATGAGACAGACCAGTACCCTAACCCCG
>JBGTMS010000024.1:0-10010 GCA_041743425.1 Zeaxanthinibacter sp.
GTTGAATTTATAATCGGAGATGATGGCGCGGAACCCTTTACCTTCAAGCGATATGATTATCGGGATCAACTATTAAAAGAACTAATGCGCATACAAGGGAGTTCAGATGCACAAAATGCCAAACCAAGGGTTGGTATTGCAACGAGTGCCCTGGCCAATTCTACCCTCCAAATCAATGGTTCCTTATCCACGGCAACAATAACACCCAACAGTAATATATCACTTGATGAAAGCCACTATACAGTTATCATCAATTCGAATATAGGTGTCACCCTCCCGGCAGCGAATAGTGCCTCAGGAAGGATATACGTAATTAAAAATACCACAAATGCTGCCAGGACAATAAGCACCTATATCAATAGTGCCGGCGCCAATGCGGGCCAGGTTGCTGCACAAAACACCCTTTGGTTACAAAGCAACGGCACTAGCTGGAATTCAATCTCTTCATCTGATTCACAAATTATTACCAATTTGAGTCAAAATACCACGACAGGGCTTATAAGCTACGTGAATGAGAACAATGTTACCCAAACCGCGAAAGTTGTGTCAACCGATACCAATAACAGTATAAGTGCTGGAACGGACGGAGGCGCTTACCTCAATATCTATGAGAAAATCGTTATTTGGGCAGAAGACAGTGGGTCTTTAAATACGAACAACCTGAATTGGGGATTTGGTGACGGAGGCGTCGGACAGATTGGGATACCCCTACCCGAAGCCTGGGAGATATATGCGGTTAGTTTTAGCTCGATCGATAGCCAAACCGGGAACTCGGTCACTATGGGAGTAACCGATTCCCGTACGAATACGACACTCTGCAGTTTTGTGGCCACTGGTCCTGCAAATAATATTGCCTATACCCAGGTGCTAACTGTTCCGGTTGCGGTTCCGGCGGGGACAAGTATCGGATTCAGGACCCTCGCTGAAATCGGGGATATCAGAAAGGCAAGGGTGGCCGTATTCCTCAGGAGAAGGCCTTAAGTTGTAAATCAAATCTGATCATGAAACACCTTGTGTTTTTTGTTGGAATTCTAATGTTGCTGGCCTGCACAATGGCCAGCGCACAGGAAGCCGTATATAATTTCGGCAGCCTTCAACTACATCCCGACGGCAATCTCGGCTTCCACACCAATCTAGTCAATGACGGGGATTTTGATCAGAATAAAGGCCTTGTTGGATTCTATACCCATAGCGGTCAGCTAAGTATTGGAGGCCAACGTATTCCGAGGTTTTATGATGCTGAGGTAGCGGTAGACGCAGACCTCATCCTAGAAACCAGCATCGGTATCACCAACAACGGTAATTTAATTTCAGGGGATATCTTCACCCCGAGAACGCGTGTCGACATTTCCTCCAATTTTTTTGATGACGCTTTTTATACCGGAGAAAGCAGTACATCTAAAGTGAATGGCTATGTGGCATTGTTCAACAAATCGGATTTTATCTTTCCTGTGGGCGATGCGGAAAGATTACGGCCGCTAACCATGGCTTCACTGGCCATCAATCCAATGGCCAAATGTGCCTATTTTTTTGAAAATCCAAATGCACCTCAAAGCCTGCAAACCACCTTTAGTACGGAAAGGAAGGCGTCTTCCTATCTTTCCGTAAGCAATCTGGAATTCTGGAGACTGGAAGGCGATGTCCCGGCCATGATTACCCTTACGTGGGACGGATTGAGCAATATTCCGGCACTGGGGGTTTATTTGAGTGACCTTAAGGTGGTGGGTTGGAGCAAACAAGGTGAACAATGGGTGAACCTTGGCAATACCGCCACCAGTGGAGGCCTGGAATACGGAACCGTGACTTCCGGTGTTTTCCTGCCATCGGAATACGAAATACTGACCATTGGTGGCAATGATACGGCTCTCGAAAAGTTTGAAACCATTGAACTGGCCAATTATTTTATGACCCCGGACGGAGATGGCCGGAACGATTTACTCATCCTTGACGGCATGGAAAAATCTCCGCGTAACAATCTTCAAATATTTGACAGGTATGGGGTCCTGGTCTACTCGAAGGATAATTACAACAATGATTTCAACGGCACCTCCAACCGGCAGCAGGTGGTGCAGCGAGGCAAAGGCCTTGATAACGGAATCTACTTTTATGTCATCGCGCTATACGATTTGAGGCAGAAACATCAGGGGTATTTATATATTTCCAACTAAAAGCGCTCCCAACCCACAATCCCTTCTTTTACTACATCAAATGCCAACCCTGAGGGGTTGATTTATATTCTTAAAAAGCAATTCATAACGTCAAAAAGCTGGCTGACATCCATTTCCTGTTACTATACAACATATATTCTTTCATCAAGTTGTTTCCAGCTACATTCGCTCAAATCTTTAAATTTTACAATTTCTATGAAAACTGGGTGGGGCATCATCCTGGCCCTAAGCTTACAATTCACGTTTGGTCAGGTGAAAATCGGGGAAGATATCAGTTCGATACATGCATCATCCCTCCTTGAATTAGAGAGTACAACCAAGGCATTGGTACTGACCCGCTTGAGCACCGCTGAAATGATGGCGATCTTCCCACTTCAGGGTGCCATCGTTTATAATACAACTACGGATTGTGTTTATTACTATAATGGCAACTCCTGGTTGAATCTTTGTGAGGGCATGTCCATTCCTTCCCTATCTTTCGTAGATAACGGCGATGGTACCATTACGCTGCAGGATCAGCAGGGGACGATGGTCACCTTTGACGGACAGCCTGAGACAAGGACCACGCTCGTAGACAATGGCAATGGTTCCATAACTTATACCAATGAACTCGAGGAAACATCCACGATCCGTATTTCGGGAAGTGGGAATCAACGCCTCGTTACCGATGGTACGCCGGGAAATATTTTGATCACCGACGGAAATATCCTATCCCTCAACGTCAATGATTCGGATTCAGATAGCCGGAATGAAATCCAGGGTCTGCAATTCTCGGCTGGAATTTTATCCCTGACCGATGATCCGGCTGGTACATCACTTGACCTCAACGGGTTTGATTCAAATGTCGGAGACGACTTTAGCGGTGACTTCGGAGATCTGACCAACTTGCCGGTAAATCTCGATACTGACAGCACTGACGATTTTTCAGGTGACTTCGGCGACCTCAGCAACCTCCCTGCGAATCTTGATACGGATAGCACCGATGACTTTTCTGGTGCCTTCAATGACCTGACGGGAGTACCTGTCAACCTGGATACAGACAGCTCCGATGACTTTAGCGGAAGCTTCATCGACCTGACCAATATTCCAGCCAATCTTGATACCGACAGCACCGATGACTTTAGCGGAAGCTTCATCGACCTTACCAATATCCCTGCCGATCTCGATACCGACAGCACTGACGATTTTTCAGGTGACTTCGGCGACCTCAGCAACGTCCCTGCGAATCTTGATACGGATAGCACCGATGACTTTTCTGGTGCCTTCGGCGACCTCAGCAACGTCCCTGAGAATCTTGATACGGATAGCACGGATGACTTCAGTGGTAGCTTTACTGATCTTACCAATGTCCCAACCAATCTCGATACAGACAGCACCGATGACTTTAGCGGAAGCTTCTTCGACCTTACCAACATCCCCACCAACCTGGATACAGATAATACTGATGACTTCAGTGGCGAATTTACAGACCTGAACAACGTGCCTTCTAACCTGGATACGGACAACACAGATGATTTCTCTGGTGCCTTCAATGATCTGACAGGAGTGCCTGCCAATTTAGATACCGATGGCACGGACGATTTTAGTGGAAGCTTTACGGACCTGACCAATGTACCTGCCAATTTGGATACCGATGGTACGGACGATTTTAGTGGAAGTTTTACCGACCTTTCAAATATTCCTCCCAATCTTGATACCGACAACACAGATGATTTCTCTGGTGCCTACAATGATCTGACAGGAGTGCCGGCAAATATCGATACAGACAGCACCGATGATTTTTCCGGTACCTTCATTGACCTGACAGGAGTGCCTGTCAACCTGGATACAGATAGCTCTGATGACTTTACGGGAAGCTTTACGGACCTGACCAACGTACCTGCTAATTTAGATACAGACACTAGCGACGACTTTAGTGGCAGCTTTACCGACCTTTCAAATGTCCCTGCCGATCTTGATAACGACAGCACCGATGACTTTTCCGGTGCTTTCAATGACCTGACCAATGTACCTGCCAATTGGGATACCGACAGCACCGATGATTTGTCCGGTGCCTTCAATGATCTGACAGGAGTGCCGGTAAATTTGGATACTGATCTCAGCGATGACTTCTCTGGAAGCTTTACGGACCTGACCAACGTACCTGCCAATTTGGATACCGACAGCACCGATGATTTTTCGGGTGCCTTCAATGATCTGACAGGAGTGCCGGTAAATTTGGATACTGATTCCAGTGATGATTTTAGTGGTAGTTTCGGTGATCTGACCAATGTCCCATTAAATCTCGATACAGACAGCTCCAATGACTTTAGCGGAAGCTTCATCGACCTTACCAATATCCCTGCCGATCTCGATACCGACAGCACCGATGATTTTTCGGGTGCCTACAATGATCTGACAGGAGTACCCGCAAATCTCGATACAGACAGCACCGATGATTTTGGTGGTAGCTTTACGAGTCTTACCGATGTGCCATCCGGAATATCAGACGGTGATGACGATACAACCTACACAGCCGGCAGCGGTCTCCTCCTTACAGGTACCGTATTTTCTGTACCCTTGGCATCGCCTGGTGCCGTGGCAACGGCCATCATTACCACCACCGGCAATATAACGCTGAATGCCACGCATCACACCATAATCCTGGGGGGCAGTCATAATATAACCCTTCCTCCGGCTTCGAGCGCCACAGGGCGCATCTATATCATTAAGAATGCCAATTCAGGTAGCAGAACAATCAGTACCTATAAATCGCATTCCGGCAACAACACCACCACAATAGCCTCGAATAATATACTTTGGATCCAAAGCGATGGAAGCAATTGGCAGCAAATAAAGTAATCATGAAACGATGGATGCTTCTGCTTTTCCTGTTGACTGCCAATGTATTTTACGGCCAGGAAAACTTTTACAATGAGGGAAATATAAAGATTTTTAAAAAAGGGCAGATGGGTTTCCATGGCCCGATTCGCAATGATGGGAATTTTGATCAGAATCTGGGATTGGCCGGATTATACGGGCAAAGGGATCAAGAACTGAGCGGCGATCGTGAAATCGTATTCTGGGATCTTGAAATCTTCACCCCGGCATCCTGGACGCTACATACAACCCTGTCAGTCAAAAATAATCTCAACTTTATAGAAGGAGATTTGCTGACCTCTTCCTCCAGCCCGGATGTCAGTCTTCACTTTATGGATAATGCCTTTTATACCGGGGACTCGGAATTCTCCAAAGTTGCAGGTATTATTACAGTTACTGATGCTACCCAATTCCGTTTTCCGCTAGGCGATGCTGGCGCCCTCCGCCCAATCAGCCTGTTTTCAGAGATTTCCAATGAAAGTATCCGGGCCTCCTACCTCCGTGTCAATCCCAGTATTCTTGGTCAGGTGATGGCGCTTTCACCCTTATCCGGGATAAGTGCCGGCCTTTTGGCCATCAGTTCCTATGAATGCTGGACCATAAGTGGGAGGTCTCCCTCAGTTATTCGAATTACCTGGGATGAAGACAGCAGGCTCGAATCTTTTATCCACACAACAGAAGAACTGACCGTTGTCGGCTGGCATGAAGTGAATCACAGATGGGAAAATCTTGGGAAGACAGCGATTAATGGCACCATTCACGAAGGAATAATAAGTTCAGAATGGTTTATTCCTGACGACTATGCCCTAGTGACCTTCGGAAAAGCTGTGACTTCTGCTGAGATTGCCACAAATAACTATATCCTTACACCAAATAATGACGGGCTGAACGACTATCTGATCTTTCCCGGTCTGGAAAGCACCCCCGGTAACGGATTGAAGATATTTAACAGGAATGGCATTATGGTTTACTCCAATGACAAATATCAGAATCAATTTAGTGGCAACGCCAATAACGGCCAAGTTATAAATTCCAATAACGGCCTCAACGAAGGTATCTATTATTATATCCTGGACCTTGCAGATTCGGCGCCAAAAAGACAGGGATACTTCTATATCTCACGGTAGTTCCATTTTCAAAATCCGGTTGGCTTCTCTTTATAAGGCCATATTTCTCATAAAATTTTTAAATTACTTGCTACCTTTGATATGCGCCTGTCTCGTTATTTCCAATAGGGCTATCAACAGATAAAAACAGTTCAACAAAATGGAACGAAGGTCATTTCTAAAAAAAAGCGGTATCAGTGGGATGGCATTGTCACTATTACCTTCAGGCATCCTCCCTCAGGAAAAGGAATACGCCATTTCGGAATTGATGGGCAAAACCAAAATTCAGCTTTTTGGTGAGAAAATCAATCTCAGAAAGGAAGCACATACCTCCTTTCTGGCTATGAAAGACGCAGCCAAAGCCGACGGGATTCTCATTGAAATCGTTTCCAGCTACCGCAGTTTTGATCAACAGCGAGCCATATTTGAAAGGAAGTTCCAGCGTTTCGCGGAGGTAGATGGATTGAAACCAATGGAGGCCCTTGACAAGATCATTGAATATTCTACCATTCCCGGTACCAGCAGACATCATTGGGGAACGGATATGGACATTACACAAGGGGATAAAAAAACGGAGGGTGATGTGCTGGTTGCCGAAAAATTCGACACCGGTGGCCCATTCGAAGGGTTGAAAAAATGGATGGATACCCATTCAACCACCTATGATTTTCATTTGGTATACACCGACGAACCCAAAAGGAAAGGATTCAGATACGAACCCTGGCATTATAGTTATGCGCCACTTGCGATTCCGATGTTAACGGCTTTCCGCGGAAAGAATATCCTGCAACTTTTGGAAAAAGAAGATTTTGCGGGCAGCGAGCACTTTACTTCGGGCTTTATAAAAGCCTATATAAGGGATAACATTTTGGATATTAATCCCCAGCTATTATGACCTTTTTTGTACTTTGTACACTACTTGAAAGCCATTTGTAATGAGAAGAGGAAGTTGGAAAATCAGAATTTTTATCGGTCTCGCCATTGTGGCATTCGCCTTTGTCCAAAGGTGTAGTAACAAGGAAGCAAATCCTTATACGGGCCGCAATCAGACAATAAGTATGACACCGGAACAGGAAATTGCCATTGGACTTCAAAGCGCACCGGAGATCACCAGGGAATTTGGTGGCCTCTATCCGGACGAGCGCCTGCAGTCATTTGTTGATGCCGTGGGCAAGAAAATGGTGAACAATAGTATTGCCCGGGAAACACCTTACCAGTATGAATTCCATTTGCTGGCGGATGATCAGACCCTGAATGCTTTTGCACTTCCCGGAGGTCCTGTATTTATAACCTATGCTTTGTTTTCACGTTTGAATGAAGCCCAGCTCGCAGGTGTCCTTGGCCATGAAATTGGACATGTGATCGGCAGGCATTCAGCAGAAAGGATCGCTGAGAGTAATTTCTGGAAAACGATATCTATGGGGGCGAGTGTTGGTGCGGACGCCGGAGGCCTCGTAGGGAGTATCGGTCAGAATACCCTGCTCAAAAACGGACGTGGTGATGAACTGGAAAGTGATGAACTCGGGGTACTGTTTATGATACAGGCAGGGTATCAGCCGGAAGAAATGATTCGGGTAATGGAAATTCTCAGTGAAGGTTCTGGCTCAGGACGGGTCCCGGAATTTCAGAGCACGCATCCTGATCCTGAGAACAGGATCGAGAAAATCAGGGAGGCCATCGAAAAATACAAGGGCCAACAATAACCTGCAGCGGTATTATTTTAAATCTCAGCCGCTGCAATCTTATTTCCCCTGAGACCTTTTTTCTCATTATTTTTAAAAGTATCTAAGGTTTTATTCCCGGACTCTATGATCCGCTCCGGGTTCACATCTCTAAATATAACTTCTAAATGCCATTGCACAGGAACAACAGGTAGCAATGCGTTGTTCCTCATCCGGTTTTTTTTGCAGTGCAACGAATATATATAATAAACAGGCTCCGGACATGGACTCATACCCGAAATAAACCCTGTAACTCTAGGATTTCAGGTTTTTTTATTTACCTTTGAATTCCTCCAAATCTTCAGCATTGCCCCTGATTTAACCTTTATAGCTTGCATTTTTTAAATAAGACTATATGGGAACACTATTACACTTTCGAGAACTTTACTTTGAGGCTTTTGACAATTGCAAACCTGGATTTATCGTTTTCCTTTTAAAGGTATATTCGTTTTTCTGTGCTATAATGCTTGGGATGGCCGTTTACGCATTTATGTACCGGGCATTTACAGGATTTGATTTTTGATTTTAAGTTGTTTGTGTTTATTTACTCTTTTACCTGAACACTATATTAGTAAATAAATGAAAAATAAAAACCCTGCTTCTTAAAGAGCAGGGTTTTTGAATTGATGAATAATCTCTACCCCTAACTCTTCCCCGAATTCTCAAGAACGGCAAGAGCGTCCGTAGCATTGGAAAGGTTGGCATGCTTTTTAGCGGTAAATCCCTTATCACATTTTAAACTGAGATCTGCACCGTGATCAATCAGGACCTGCAGGATCTCCGACTTGTTATAACGGGCGGCAAAAATTGCAGGGGTCATCCCCAGGGACTTCTGGTTGATATCTTCCCCAAGTTCAATCATTCTTTGCACTGTGGCAACATCACCTTGCATGATGGCCTTACAAAAAGGATTTACACCAGCGCGATAAGAACTGATCAGGTTGTGGCTCAAGCCGGTTGGTTCCATGGCAGACATGCCTGTCACCGCCAGACACATGCAGGCAGCAACGGAAAGAATTGTTTTTCTCATGATGATTTCGATTTTAATTGATGAATAGTTATTGATTAGTCTGAGGTTCCCTTTAATGAAGACCGACAACCTTTCCCCAGTACTTTTACCATTTTACTTCTCAATAGCATTCCAATGTCAGTGGAGCTAAAGCCAGAAGGCATATTTATGCTTTTAGTACTGTACAGGATTGTTTTGTCAATAATTCATTAAAAATCACTTCAGATTTTACGTATACAACAATAGACAGCAATACCGCGCTTTTGTTTCACCCTTTAACAGTTAAATAACTAAATTTTAACATCCCACCCATTATACGACGAATTGTAAATTCGGTTCATGCCTGGCTGCAACCGATCAAAATCCTATAAAGAATACAGTATTAATCCCTATTTCACCCTATTTTTGAATTCCTGAAGATGTCACAAAATGAATAGTAAAGTAGTATTGATGATTCTGGATGGTTGGGGGATTTCTACGAATCCGGAAGTGTCTGCCATCGCCCATGCAAAGACACCCTTTATAGATTCGCTTTATAAATCTTACCCAAATGCCATCCTTCTTACCGACGGGATGAACGTAGGTCTGCCGGAAGGACAGATGGGCAATAGCGAAGTCGGTCATATGAACCTGGGTGCCGGGCGAATTGTCTATCAGGACCTGGCCCGTATCAACCTGGCCATAACCGAGGACCGCTTAAAGGATGAAATTGTACTTCAGAATGTATTTAATTATGCCAGAGAAGAAGGCAAGACCGTGCACTTTCTGGGGCTGTTAAGCAATGGCGGGGTACATAGTCATATTGATCACCTCAAAGGCCTGATCTCAATGGCCGAAGCTTATGGCATCTCTGATTCTTTTGTGCACGCGTTTACAGACGGCCGTGATGTGGATCCCAGGAGCGGGATGATGTTTCTGGAGGAACTACAATCCTTTTGTGCCGGGAAACATACCAGACTGGCATCAGTAATCGGCCGATATTATGCAATGGACAGGGATAACCGATGGGAACGTATCAAACTTGCCTATGACTTGTTGGTTGAAGGCGTGGGTACCCATACCAATGATATCCTTGCGACTATAAAGCAAAATTATGACGATGGGATAACGGATGAGTTTATTCCACCTATAAGCGTGACAGATATCA
>JBGTMS010000025.1:0-3018 GCA_041743425.1 Zeaxanthinibacter sp.
GAGAAACCTGGCGATAGTACAGGACCCATCCTGTGGAAACCATTTTTGAAAAAAATAATTATAGGGTTGACTTCAATTATGATTTGGTTTATTTAATAATAAATATTCGTTCAGTGCGGTGATAATTTGCTAAGATTATTCTTTGCATAATCCCAATATCCTGGTGGCATTCTTTTTATTTCAGCCTTTCTCTTTCTATCCAAATAATTTCTCACTGTACATGAGATACTTTGAACCAATGAAATGATATAAAAAATATGATACAATTATTCAACCACAATAGTGTGGTTCAACCTATTAAATCCCGTGCTGTCTTCTCACACATCTTCGTTGGCCAAACGGATACTATATTCCGGACGGCCTTTTAATCTTTCATATGTGTCATCTATGTGCAATAAAACCTCATATTCCCCAGACGTTAAATTTTCAGGGGTAAAAGTTTCTGATAAACTTACCTCGTTAAACCAAAATCTCACGTCAGTTTGAAATTCAAATGACGTTATCGTAGCGTCAGTCTTGCTTCTTAATATTAGCTTTACGTTTCTAACCTTTACCGGCGAGGCATAACCTGAATTTTCGATGGCTATTTTTACTTCAAATCCTTTACCCTTTTTAATGATCTTGGGCAAAGTCGCATTTTTTAAGGCGAATCTGTATCCAAGATGTTTTTTTATGTCCTCAATACATCCACCATCCGTCCAATCATTATTGACCTCATTGTTATAGTTGGCATTCAAGTAAGTGTAGTGTAATGCCCTTAGGTCTATATCGGCAATTCCCGCAGGAGCACAGTCGTTTTCCGGGCTATATCCATCGCTGCAGGTTTCACCTCCCACGATAACATATTTACTGTCATTCTCAAAATATTGTTTTAAATTTTGAATGTCGGTTGTCCTTGGAGATGAGGAATTGCCATAATCCTCATAGGTACCGTAATCATCTGCACTGGCAAACAGGCAATCGTTGTGGAATCCGATCCTGGCTTCATCGACTTCAGTAAAGGCTTCTGAATCAGTTAATGGGTTAACATCTGTCTCTGAGTTGATACCATAAACGTACCGTTGCTTCATTTGTGGGTATCTTACCTGAATCATCAGATCTTTTGGTGTGCCTTCAAGAAATGCCTTTAATATGGCTATCCTGTCTTCCCAATTCTCATCCAAAAGTTTGCCCTGATTAGCATTGGATGAGGCATCACCAAAGAAATCGGTATAATAGTTCTCGCCCCAGGTACCTATAAAACCTAGCTGAACACATGTAATAATGTCTGTGTTTTCCGTTAGAACTGGGCCGATCTGTTGAATGTGGCCCATGACCACTTGTTTTGATGCATCACCGTAGGGGGGACAAATAAAGCCTTCTTGACAATCTCCCTCATTTGAAGTTACTGTATATGTAAACCTTGGTATCAATTTAACTCCCGCACGCCTCGCAGTATCAAAATCCTGTTGCATATTATTTAGAAAAGCTTCTGTAATTGGCATGTTGACAAAATCATCCAGAACGTAATATCTGAATATCAGTGTACTGAATGTTTTATAATTTGCTCCCTCAGAAAGGGTTGCAGTTCTATATGCCTTTAATTCGTCTTCCGATAGAAAAGAGTAATTACTCGCTCTGGTAGCTGAATATCGATAAAAACCTCTATCCGGATTTGGAAAATCCGAATCATTTGCAACAAATTCTAAACTGACATAACCATTTTGTACAGGATTCGGACCCCCATCATCAGTTGGTTCCTGCCGGGATTTGTCATGACTGCAATTTAAAGCAAGGAGCGAAAGTAATATTATTAGGTAATTCATCTTATTCATGCTTTTAAATATTTATCGGTTCTTTTAAAATAGACCAAGTTCTTTTGACCAACCATAATTGAAAATTGTCCCTTCAGGCTCCAACAATTATTAATTTTCATAAACTATATTATTAAAACGTAAAGCCCTAAAGTTGTCGAATCAGGCCATTTTACGAGAGGTTACAGATGGCATTGCAGCAACCTTTGTTCTTTGATAACAACCAATGACAAAGTTCATTT
The DNA here is from genome assembly GCA_041743425.1 of Zeaxanthinibacter sp. Classification (GTDB taxonomy): domain Bacteria; phylum Bacteroidota; class Bacteroidia; order Flavobacteriales; family Flavobacteriaceae; genus JTS-RE37. Next base: position 2,036 of record JBGTMS010000025.1, read on the forward strand.
AATTAAAACTCCTAATCCGGGTTCCCAGACAACCCTAATGTTAAAGCTATTTATTTAATGGACTTACCCAAGTATAACATAAAAATAGGACACGCAAGAGGACACCTTCGATATGAATTTTATACCGATTTGGCTCGTTTTGACACAATTAATAAAAACACAAAATCCTGATAATCATTTGATTATCAGGGTTTAAAAATATTCAGTCGGGGTGGCAGGATATGAACCCTTTACCCTAATCATTTAAATACCCATGTGTTATCTCAATTTATTCAAAATAGGACACGTATTAAGACACGTATCGTTGCGTTTTGGTGCTTTCCTGCGATAAATATAGAAAAGGGATGTCAAATGTATTTAAATGAGTTTAATAATTATTAATTGTATCTATCAATATGTCTTACCGTAATTACGAGCCTTAAATGCCCGGGCTATAACAACCATTTCTTCATTTTTTGAGAGGCATCCACCGCTCACGATGTTTTCTTCCTCCAATATAATGCGACAACCTCTCATATATTACCCAATAAACTTCAGGCTTCCTAATTGGTTTTCATTAGGAATGGTGAGCTGGCTTCTAGTCATTGTATAAACAATAGAAAGAGTGTCCGTTTTTGACATCTTGCTGTCCGTTGCAGGGTTAAATGCCTGGGTACATTTGTATTCTAAAACATCGAAAATGGAAAAAAATATCGCTATTCTAATGGCAGATTTATCGGGGTACACCGCACTCACTGAAACCCATGGCGCGATTTCGGCGGCCAATTTAATTGATAAATATATTAGTATCGCCCAAAGTTGCCTGGTCGGGGACAGTAAACTGCATCAACGCACAGGGGATGAACTAATGTTCGTTTCTGAATATCCAGATTTTTTACTTGCTACAGCCCTTAAACTAGAAGCCAATACCATAACCGAAGAGAATTTTCTTCAGGTACATGGGGGTTTGCATTATGGTAGCGTTTTGGAGAGGGCCGATAATT
>JBGTMS010000026.1:0-2727 GCA_041743425.1 Zeaxanthinibacter sp.
TCTAAATTCTACGCTGCTGCCTGGGTTGATCACCAGGGCACCTCATCGGATGGAGTCGATATCGGCACCCCTGCCTTTACGGGCAATTTCCCGGAAACCCGTGTGAATTATACAAGGCTGGGACTTACCGGATTTGTTCCCATTCGTCCGGCCTTCGGACTCAGTGCCACTTATGGCACGGTGGTGGATGGAAGAAACGTAGGCAACACCCAATATGTAAATGTAGGGATTACCTTCACCATTGATACGCTTTCCAATCCAAACACACCCTAAAGACCCCCTCTTTAATTTTTTAAGGCATCCCTTGTTCTTTTCTGCGCATGACCGCGCTTGTGCGATGTCGTGCTTTGCCCACAAAACATTTTCCACAAATAATTTCTGTGAAATACCCGATATCACGGAGATAATGTTTCCCCGTAGTATTTGGTCAGAATTATTTCCTGGTTGATCTAATATTCTGAACTGATCGCAGGCTTAGTGCGATTTTTGTACTGTAATAGCATTTAACTTAAAGATTTGGGAATATGGAAACAGTTTTACTTTTTAAAGAAATTTATTTGGAAGCTTTTAGGAATTTGGGAAATTATATCCTCAGGAACTATCTTAAGATCTACGCCTGGTTCAGTTTTTCGCTTTTCTTTTTGGCATTGTATGCACTTATATTCAGGATATCCACTGGTTTCGCCTTTGATTAAGGGTGATGGTTAAGGAATGTGATACGAATTGCTTTAGATGAAATGAGCACCCTGGTTAGAAACCTTAAATGGTTAAGAAGCGAGATAGCCATACAGTGTGGCAGGATTCTCATAGGAGTTTATGTAGTGGCAACCCTTGTATTTCTTTATACACACCTGACATAGCCTCTCTGTACCATAACCCCCGGTCAGCCCCCGGGGGTTTTTCATGTTCTTTTATTTGGAATAATTCCATAAAAATGGAAATAATCCATATATTAGCTCATTTAAGAAGCTATGCAAAAGACGATACTTCACCTGGACCTGGATACTTTTTTTGTATCCGTAGAGCGGCTTATCAACAGAGAACTACGCAACAAGCCTTTGCTGGTAGGCGGCACCAGTGACAGGGGGGTGGTGGCTGCATGCAGTTATGAAACGCGTGGCTTTGGGGTACATTCCGGCATGCCGATGAAAATGGCGAAGGAATTGTGTCCGGAGGCAATTGTTATCAAAGGCAATGCCGGGACCTACAGCAAACACTCCGATACAGTAACCGATATCATCCGGGAAAAAGTGCCACTGTTTGAAAAATCCAGCATTGATGAATTCTATGCGGATCTCTCGGGCATGGACCGCTTTTTCGGATGTTATCAGTATGCTTCTGAACTTCGGAAAACCATTATCCGCGAAACGGGTCTCCCTATTTCCTTTGGACTTTCTGTTAATAAAGTCGTTTCCAAAGTAGCTACCAATGAAGCCAAGCCAAACAACCAGTTGAAAGTGGACTCCGGCTATGAAAAGCCTTTTCTGGCTCCCCTGTCAATTAAAAAAATTCCAATGGTAGGGGATAAGACCTATCAGACCCTCAGGAACCTGGGGTTGCGAAAAGTACAAACGGTGCAGGAGATGCCCATGGATCTGATGCAACGTGTGCTTGGTATCAACGGGGCTGTTATATGGAAAAGGGCAAATGGCGTGGACGATACCCCGGTGATTCCTTTTTGTGACCGGAAATCTATTTCAACCGAACGCACCTTTGATAAGGATACAATAGACGTTATGAAATTAAGAGGGATTCTGATCGCCATGACTGAAAACCTGGCCTACCAGTTGCGAAGAGGCGAAAAATTGACTGCCTGTATTGCCGTAAAAATCCGGTATTCTGATTTTAATACCTATTCCAAACAGCTGCGAATCCCATACACGAGTGCCGACCATATCCTTATCCCCGCAATCCTTGACTTGTTCCGGACCCTGTATAACAAGCGTTTGCTCGTCCGCCTGGTGGGGGTTAAGTTCAGCCACCTGGTACCCGGGAGTTATCAGATCAATCTTTTTGAAGATACGGAAGAAGCGCTGAATCTCTATATGGCCATGGATCGTATCCGGGAACGCTACGGAGACAAAAGTGTGTTGCGGGCTTCCGGTCTGGGCGCAAAAACCATTGGAAGGATGTACAATCCTTTTAACGGACAACCTCCGGTATTACTGGCACACCGGAAACAGTAGCGCCATGCAATTTGGAATTCATACCGATGTATCTCAACTGTCACACTTATTACAGCCTTCGTTACGGCACTTTTTCAGAACTGGAACTCCTGCAACTGGCCCAGGAGAATCACCTCAGTTGCCTCGCCCTTACTGATATCAATAATACCTCTGCAGGCCTCAATTTTGTTCGGAAAGCTCCTGAATATGGGATAAGACCCCTTTTGGGAATCGATTTTCGGAACGGGGTGAATTCCTGTTTCGTCGGGATCGCTAAAAGCAATGAGGGATACCGCGAATTGAATGCGTTTTTATCGGAGCAGTTGCACCACGAAAAAAAACTCCCTCTGAAAGCGCCGCCCTTTGCTGAGGCCTATATTATATATCCCTTTGAGAAGGTAGTGCTTAATGATCAGATCACCTTTGCAGAAAACGAGTTTATAGGCATTTCCATTTCGGATCTGAGGCGATTGCCGTTTTCCCGCCTGAAAGAGCGGAAAGACAAACTCGTCATGCTGCAGCCGGTAACATTCAGGAACAGGCGCGACTTTAATGCGCACCG
>JBGTMS010000027.1:0-2583 GCA_041743425.1 Zeaxanthinibacter sp.
AGCAACTGGCAGATAAAATTAAGGAGGAGAAGAAGCAGTTGGCTTTTGCCAAATTGAACAATTGCCCGACCTCTCCCAGAAAAATGCGGTTGGTCGCAGATCTGGTACGAGGGGTTGCCGTGGAAAAGGCCCTGGCCATACTGCGATATAATGCCAAGGAATCTTCCCGCAGACTTGAAAAATTATTATTGTCAGCCATTGCGAACTGGCAGACTAAGAATGAAGATGCAGATGTGGAAGGGGCAGATCTTTACGTTAAGGAAATTATGGTGGATAGCGGACGCATGCTGAAAAGGTTGCGCCCTGCGCCACAGGGTAGAGCCCATCGGATAAGAAAACGTTCCAACCATGTCACCCTGGTTTTGGGATCTAGTAATAACACAGAAAGCCAAAGTAATTAGTATGGGACAAAAGACAAATCCAATCGGGAATCGCCTTGGTATCATCAGGGGTTGGGAATCGAACTGGTATGGTGGAAAGGACTATGGTGACAAACTCGCCGAAGACGATAAGATTCGTAAATACATCAATGCAAGGCTTGCCAAAGCAAGTGTATCCAGAGTTATCATTGAGCGCACGCTGAAATTGATTACGGTGACCATTACGACTGCAAGACCCGGCATTATCATCGGCAAAGGCGGGCAGGAAGTCGATAAGTTAAAGGAGGAGCTGAAAAAGATCACTGACAAGGAAGTACAGATCAATATTTTTGAGATCAAAAGACCCGAACTGGATGCAAATCTTGTCGCAGCGAGTGTTGCCAGGCAGATTGAAAGCCGGATCTCCTACAGACGGGCAATTAAAATGGCTATTGCGGCCGCCATGCGGATGAATGCGGAAGGTATTAAGGTTCAAATTTCAGGACGACTGAACGGGGCAGAAATGGCACGGTCAGAATCCTTTAAGGACGGACGGATTCCTTTATCCACCTTTCGGGCTGATATAGATTATGCCTTGCAGGAAGCCCATACAACCTATGGCAGACTTGGTATTAAAGTCTGGATAATGAAAGGCGAGGTTTATGGAAAAAGAGAGTTGTCACCATTGGTAGGAATGACCAAGGGACAAGTGAAGAGCGGAAGCGGCGGCGTCGGAAAGCAACAGGATGCGCCAAAAAAACCCCGTCGTAGAAAGTAATTATAAAAGCAGCAGGAAAAAATGTTACAGCCAAAAAGAACAAAATTTCGTAAAGCCCAGAAAGGCCGGATGAAGGGAGATTCGGGAAGGGGTCATCAGCTTTCTAACGGAATGTTCGGGATAAAGTCCATGGAGTCAGAATTTATTACGTCGCGTCAGATTGAGGCGGCTCGTATTGCGGCCACCAGGTTTATGAAACGGCAGGGACAGTTGTGGATTAAAATATTCCCAGATAAGCCAATTACGAAAAAACCACTTGAGGTGCGTATGGGTAAAGGAAAAGGAGCTCCTGAATATTTTGTGGCCATCGTCAAGCCCGGAAGGATCATGTTTGAGGTTGCAGGTGTACCGATGGATGTCGCGAAGGAAGCCCTCAGGCTGGCGGCACAGAAATTACCGGTTAAGACGAAGTTTATCGTTGCCCGGGATTACACCACCGAATAACCTGCAGCATTTGCAGTGAGAACGCTTAGAGGCTAGGGGACTAACAATCGTAATGAAAAAATGAAACAATCAGAAGTTATCGCATTATCGGTGGAGGAATTAAAGGAAAAAGTGGCGGAATATAAGAAGCAGCATGCCGACTTGAAAGTTGCCCATTCCGTTACCCCGCTCGAGAATCCGCTTCAAATCAGAAGGGTTCGGAAAACCGTTGCCCGGTTGGCAACTGAATTAACAAAAAGGGAAAACCAATAATTGGTTCTGCTTTATGGAAAAAAGAAACTTAAGAAAAGAGAGGGTAGGGATTGTAACCAGCAACAAGATGCAGAAATCAATTGTGGTTTCTGAAGTCAAGCGGGTGAAGCATCCAATGTACGGTAAGTTCGTATTACGCACTAAGAAATATGTTGCACACGATGAGACCAATGATTGCAATATTGGGGATACTGTGAAGATCATGGAGACACGTCCATTAAGTAAAACCAAGTGTTGGAGATTGGTGGAAATCCTAGAAAGAGCCAAATAAGATGCTACAGCAAGAATCAAGATTAAAGGTTGCGGACAACACAGGAGCCAAAGAGGTGTTGACGATCAGAGTATTGGGAGGCACCAAAAGAAGGTATGCCTCTGTGGGAGACAAAATTGTGGTCACCGTTAAGGAAGCCACACCAAACGGAGGAATCAAGAAAGGGGCCGTTTCAACGGCAGTTGTGGTCCGTACAAAGAAAGAAGTAAGAAGGCCTGACGGCTCTTATATCCGTTTTGACGACAATGCCTGTGTCCTTTTGAACCCTACCGGAGAAATGCGTGGCACCCGGGTTTTCGGACCGGTAGCAAGGGAGCTCAGGGAAAAACAATTTATGAAAATTGTCTCGCTGGCACCGGAGGTACTATAATAAGTCATTAAGATTCCAGAAATGAAAGTGAAAATAAAAACAGGAGATACCGTACGGATCACAGCCGGAGACCATAAGGGAACCGAGGGTAAAATTGTGCGTATCGACC
>JBGTMS010000028.1:0-29424 GCA_041743425.1 Zeaxanthinibacter sp.
TTCCTATGTGCAGGAGGGTGCCGGTATAGAAGGATTCAAACTCCATCGTCGCCTTATCTGTTTCTATCTCGGCAAGGATATCCCCTTCTTCCACCTTATCCCCAACTTTCTTTAACCAGGCCGCCACAGTTCCCTCTTCCATGGTATCACTCAATCGCGGCATTTTAATAATTTCGACCCCTTCGGGTACTTCCTGCGGCGTGTTCCCATCCTCTTCTGACTCAGGCTTCTTTTCTTCCCCGGTGGACCGATCCCCTTTCTGTTCCTTTTTGCCTGTCTCTGATTTTGATTTTTCCATTTTCTCCACTGATTCCTCTCCAGACCCGTCTTTGTCTGTCTTGTCCTCCTTCTCAGTTGAACCCTTGGAATCCGGAGAAGTGGCACTGCCATTTAACAGGTCCGATATATCCTCCCCTTCTTCGCCAATGATAGCCAACAGGCTATCAACCGGTGCCCCGTCTCCTTCTTCAATTCCTATATGCAATAAGGTGCCTTCATGAAAGGATTCGAATTCCATGGTAGCTTTGTCTGTCTCAATTTCCGCGAGGATATCTCCTTCCACGATTTTATCCCCTACTTTCTTCAGCCATTTTGCCACGGTACCTTCTTCCATGGTATCACTTAGTCTGGGCATGTTAATTACTTCTGCCATTACCTATATTTTATGTTGTAAAAAAGGATAATCTTCCTGTTCGTAGACCATGTCGTACAGTTGTTCTATTGGAGGGTAATCAGAGTCTTCAGCGAATTTCTCACATTCACTCACCTTGTCCTTCACCTTTTTGTCGATCGCTTTGATCTCATCTTCCGAAGCATATTTTTTTTCTTTAATAACTTCGAGCACCTGGCTAATAGGATCAATTTTTTTGTATTCCTCCACTTCCTCCTTGGTCCTGTAATGCTGGGCATCGGACATCGAGTGTCCTCGGTAACGGTAGGTTTTCATCTCCAGGAAGGTGGGCCCTCCGCCGCTTCTCGCCCGTTCAATGGCCTTATGCATTTCCCCGGCAACTGTAACAGGGTCCATCCCGTCCACAGGACCGCAGGGCATCTCATATCCCAGTCCAAGTTTCCATATTTCTGTGGACCGCGAGGTACGTGCCACTGAAGTGCCCATAGCATAGCCGTTATTCTCGCAAACAAATACCACCGGTAGTTGCCACAACATGGCCAGATTAAAACTTTCATGGAGAGAGCCTTGTCGTACAGCCCCATCTCCCATATAACATAGGGTTACTGAATCCCGCTTAAAATACTTGTCTGCAAAGGCAAGTCCGGCCCCGAGGGGGATCTGACCCCCGACAATTCCGTGACCCCCGTAAAACCGGTGCTCTTTAGAAAAGATGTGCATGGAACCCCCCATCCCCTTTGAGGTACCTGTAACTTTACCGAAGAGTTCCGCCATCACCTTCCTTGGATCAACGCCCATCCCGATAGGCTGCACATGATTGCGGTAGGCTGTGATCATCCTGTCTTTCGTCAGGTCCATAGCATGGAGTGCTCCAGCCAATACGGCTTCCTGTCCATTATATAAATGTAAGAATCCGCGTACTTTCTGCTGAATATAAACTGCGGCAAGTTTGTCTTCGAACTTCCTCCAGAACAACATATCCTCATACCACTTAAGGTAGACTTCCTTCGTAATCTTTTCCATCAAAACATTCAGTTTAAGGTCACCTCCCTGCCGATCATATGCCCCCAGAGGGCTTCGGGTGAAGGAGGAAAAACAAAAATACACATTAAATCAATAGTGAAAAAGATTTGATTTAAATCCTTATTTCTGTCCGGAAAGTCCGTGTTGATGGGAGAGAAAAGAATTTAAAGGAAGGATTTATCAAAGCCGAGGGGAAGGAGGTCAGCTATAGAGGCACAAATATAAACTTCACCGGAAAAGCCCGCCATTATGACCCGGATAGGGGTTTGATACCGCTGCTCATATTCATATATGGATTGCCGGCAGTTACCGCATGGCGCCGCGGGCCGTTGCACGTCATGGTCTAAGGAAGACGCGCTGATCGCCACTGCCTTTATTGGTATTCCGGGGTAAATAGCCCCCGCCTGAAATACGGCCACCCTTTCGGCGCAAAGCCCGGAAGGATAACTCGCATTTTCCTGGTTATTACCTAAAACAATCTTGCCATTTTCCAGCATTACTGCCGCTCCTACCTTAAAGTTGGAATAAGGAGCGTAGGCATGCTCCCTGGCTTGCACCGCCCGGGCAAGAAGCATGAGGTCCGTCTCAGGGAGATCTTTGGCGGAGTCATATACCGTGAGGCTGAAAGAAACGTTACGCTGCTGCATATGAATCGACCGGTTAATTGAATCCAAAAATAAGAAAACCTGCTTTATCGCAGGTTTTCAATTCAAAATAATGCGTTGGGTGATCAGTCATTAAAATATTCCTGTCCCAGATTAAACGTCAGGGAGAACCGCAAGGTGTTTTCAAGAGGATTTCTCACCTGCGAGGTTGAGAACAGATAGGACAGATCTACCTGGGCTGATCTGAATTTAAATCCGGCACCAAGCGTAAAAAACTTCCTGGATCCTTTGTCCTCGCTTTCGTTAAAATAGCCTGTCCGGATCATAAATGCATCCTGATACACATATTCTGCCCCGAGAGACCATATAAATTCCTTAAGTTCCTCACTAAACCCGTCCGGCGCATCACCAAATGAATTAAATATGCCATTGAAAAATGTGATTTTCTGATATTCTGTGTTATCCGCGGCATCTACATCTCCGTCTCCGTCAAAATCCTTTGGAGTCGGGACGAGAAGTTTGTTCAGCTCAGTAGTGACGCCAATCACATTATCCTGATCCAGAATAAAATCAAATCCTCCTCCCAGCTTCAGGTTGGTAGGTATAAAATTTTCCTGTCCTCCCTCGTCGTATTTGATTTTCCCTCCCAGATTTGACAGGTTAAATCCGGCCCTCCAGCGGCCATCGAAATTCTGATAGGCAATTTCCCGTGATCGATAGTATCCGGCTACATCCACTGCAAATGAATTGGCCGCCTGCGAATCCACATTTTCATCCTGTGGCAACCTGAGATTTGAACTGATAAAGCGACCGGCGACCGCCATAGAAAACTGATCACTGAGCTTCAGGGAATAGGATCCGTCCAATGCCAGCTCATTGGGCTTGGCGATGGTCCCGGGATCATTGGCAAATTGCCGCAGCTCTATTTCCCCAAGGGTAAAATACCGCAGGCTAAAAGCGAAAGCGCTCCGATCATTGATCTTGTTGTAAAAATTACCGTTCAAAAGCGCAATATCTGTAATAATGCTTTCTAGGTAAGGGGTATAACTGACACTGATTCCCATTTTGCGCTCCGCAAAAGCGAATTTTGCAGGGTTCCACTGCTGAGAAAACGCGTCGACAGAAGTTGCAACCCCCATATCTCCCATGCCTGCAGCCCTGGCATCCGCCGCTATGGTGAGGAAGGGGACGGCCGTAGTGATGACCCTGTCCTCCTGAGCAATAGCCTTAGCTCCAATAACAAGCAATACAATGAGGGTTAATTTTTTCATTTCTTTCATATCAAATTCAATTGGCGCAAAAATCCTAATTTATAATCAATTACTCAAATAAAATTAGTCGTATTACATGTAAACGGCCAATTTCGATTAATCTTATACGCTTAAACGGATTATTTTGGATTTTGTCTTATGGTGAAGGCCTAATTTCAGGCAATAATTGGTCGATTAAATTATTTATTAGTAGTGTAGTGTTACAGTGCTTTCCGAGCGGGGCGGGACACAGCTGTAAAAGATTCCCTCCGCCCCATACTATAATGCATCCGCAGCCGTTATGAAATATAGTAAGTTCCGATAATTTACTACTGGCCAACGCCGGGTAAAATTAATTTTACGGCAATGAAATATAAAAGGCAAAAGACCGTTTTATAAGCCGAAAGTGACGCGTATACTAATTGAAATACAAAAACACGTCCATTGAAACCGGGAAGTGTTTTTGAACTAAAGTCCTAAATACAGATGAAAAAACAATTGATCAAAGTTGTCCTCTCTTGTGCGGTTGTCGCGGGAACTTTTACGGTGTCCAGCTGTAAAAAATCCTCAACATCCAAAGATGTCTCGAGGGCTACCGGCTGGAAGATAAACGCCAAAGAAGGGGGCTTCCAGTACAATTCAGACTTCAAAGAACAGGAAACTGCTCCGGGGCTTGTATTTATAGAAGGAGGAACCTTTACGAAAGGAAAGGTGCAGGATGATGTAATGCACGAATGGAACAATACACCTACCTCTCAGCACGTCCAGTCCTTTTACATGGATGAAACAGAGGTTACCAATGTGATGTACCTGGAATACCTTGACTATCTAAAAAGCGTTTACCCTCCGGAAAATCCAAAATATGCGAATATCTATACCGGTGCCCTTCCGGATACCCTGGTGTGGCGAAACCGGTTGGGTTATAATGAAACCATGACCAACAATTACCTGCGTCATCCTGCCTATGCAGAATATCCTGTGGTGGGTGTCAACTGGGTTCAGGCTGTTCAGTTCGCTGAGTGGCGTACGGACAGGGTTAATGAGGCCATGCTCGAAAGAGAAGGCTATCTGGCGAAAGATGCCAAATACCAGGCAGCCAATGGCGAAATAGAGGGAACTTTCAACACGGAAGCCTATCTGAACCGTCCGGAATCGGTTTACGGCGGACAAATAGATTCGCTGCAGGGAAAAATGAAAAAAGACTCGGTTTCTGCCTTCGCCAAACGAAGCAGTGGTGTGATCATGCCTGAATACCGTTTGCCTACTGAAACAGAATGGGAATATGCTGCAGCAGCACTTCAGGGTTCGAGGGAATACAATAATTACAGGGGCAGGAAAAAATATCCATGGGAAGGAGAATACACCCGAAGTGGTCAACGTGTCGGCCGGGGCGATCAACTGGCCAATTTTAAACAGGGCAAAGGCGATTACGGCGGAATTGCCGGATGGTCTGATGATGGTGCCGATATAACTGCTGAGGTAAAATCCTATAAATCCAACGACCTGGGTCTTTACGACATGGCCGGTAACGTGGCAGAATGGGTGGCAGATGTCTACAGGCCTATTGTGGATGACGAAATAAGTGATTTCAATTATTACCGAGGTAACATATACATGAAAACAGCCATCGGCGAAGATGGAAAAGTGACCATCCTGAGAGACAGTATTTCCTATGATACCTTGCCTAATGGAAAAATAGTGGCCGTGAACCTGCCCGGGGAAATCAAAATGGTGCCTGTTGATGAAAAGGAGACCTATCTGAGGACCAACTTTTCAAACTCGGACAACAGGGGATACAGGGATGGAGATCCCGGATCTTCACGGTTTTTTGACCGGTTCAACGGGGAAGAAGAGGAGGATACCCCAAAAATGTATAACTCACCTAATCATAAGGTCGAAGTTGATTCTACAGGCAATCTTGTTCGCGAATACGATACTTCAAATAACCGCACCACACTTATCAATGATGAGGTTAGGGTGTTCAAAGGCGGTTCCTGGCGAGACAGAGCCTATTGGCTCGATCCTGCCCAACGGAGGTACCTCCCGCAATATATGGCCACTGACTATATCGGATTCCGATGTGCCATGTCCAGGGTAGGCTCGAAATCCAAAACGAAAAATAAAACCATAAGGGGTAAAAAAGTAAATTAGGCAAACCCGCCTTCAAACAGAAAGCCCTGACACTATTGTCAGGGTTTTTTTTTGCTGCGCCGGGATGCCGGCAACCTGTTTTTCAGTTATTCCGGAAAAGCAATACTTACCACAGGTTGCCTAAAAAAAAGTATCTTTATTGCCATCAGAGCAGTGGGGAATCACATAAGCGTCGTTCAGATTCGATGCAACTCTGAAATACAAGAGGTTTTGCATATGACTATTGAGTCCCTACACAAGCTTTTCCTGCAACATCCGGGGGTCAGCACGGATACCCGAAGCATTCTTCCCAACAGTATTTTTTTCGCCTTGAAAGGCGCTAATTTTAACGGGAATTCCTTTGCATTATCAGCGCTGGAAAAAGGGGCAGCCTATGCGGTGGTAGATGAGGTTGCAAACGGACCGAAGGACAGGATCCTACGCGTTCCGGAAGTGCTGGAAACCCTTCAGCAACTCGCCTCATTTCACAGGCAGCAGACCGCAGTACGCATTATCGGTATCACCGGAAGTAATGGCAAAACGACAACCAAGGAACTCATACATGCGGTGCTTTCAGAAAAATATCGCACTATAGCCACCAAAGGAAATCTCAACAATCATATCGGAGTTCCCTTAACACTTTTATCCATTCAGGAGGATACTGAAATGGCGGTGGTAGAAATGGGTGCCAACCATCCCGGTGAAATCGCGTTCCTTTCGGGCCTGGCTCAGCCCGATTTCGGGTATATTTCCAATTTCGGGAAGGCCCACTTAGAAGGCTTTGGCAGTATTGAAGGGGTGATCAAAGCCAAAACAGAATTATACCGGGATCTTATCGCAAGGGACAAGGCTGTTTTCCTGAATGCGGATGACGCTATTCAAAGGGAGCAACTTCAGGGCTATGCCAAAAAAATCGGCTTCAGTGAAGATAATCCTCAGTACTTTAATATAAAATTCCTGGGAGCTCAGCCCAATGTTTCACTGGAATTAGAAGGTTCCGAAATCAATACGCAACTGGTAGGTCATTACAATTTCAGCAATTGTGGGGCTGCAGCGCTCATTGGGAAGTATTTCAATATCCCTGTTGCTGCCATAAAACATGCTCTGGAAAATTATAAGCCTAAAAACAACCGCTCACAACGCCTCAGTAAAAACGGACATCAGATCCTACTTGACGCGTACAATGCAAATCCCACAAGCATGAGAGCAGCCCTTGAAAATTTTGACAGGATGGAGGGTACCAACAAGGTGGTCTTTCTCGGAGATATGTTTGAACTTGGCACTACCGCTGCCGATGAGCACCAGGAAATTGCCACCCTGGCGAAAGGAATGAAATTTCAGAAGGTCTTCCTGATTGGAGAGCACTTTATTAAAGCGGCCACCGGCGCTTCAGGTTTTACCGGAATGGACGCACTTGCCGGATATCTGAAATTGCATCCGCTAAAGGAAAGCAACATCCTGATCAAAGGTTCAAGGGGAATGGCCATGGAACGAATTCTTGAACTTCTCTGAAAGGAAATCTGAGGCACGTGCAGCTCGCGGATAGGTTTGGATTTGCGGTCAAATCGAAATTGACCTGCGGGATGTGGGACATACTGGATTCGAACCAGTGACCTCTGCCCTGTCAAGGCAGCGCTCTAAACCAACTGAGCTAATATCCCTCTTTTAAAAAACGATCCGGGGATCCCGTTGATGGAATTTCCCGGAAAGAATTGCAATATCGGAAAATTATCGGGATCTTTTTCGGAAGATTAGCAAACCGCAATTAAAAGGAGGCGGGTACAAGCCTCAGGGCATGAGGCAGGCGGAGCTGCATTTTCAAAGAGCCGTCACCATGAGGATGTTGCAAGGAATCATATATTAAAAAGAAAGCTTATGAAGATCGTGTCATGGAACGTCAATGGCATCAGAGCTGTTGTCAAAAAAGAATTTTTCGAAGCCATGGAGGTTACCCGATGGGACATCCTTTGCTTACAGGAAACGAAGGCGCAGAATGCCGAGGTTATGGAATCCTTGGAACCCTTTAAAAAACTGTACGGGTTTTATAATGCAGCGGAAAAAAAAGGATATTCAGGAACCTCAATTATCAGTAAAACGGAGCCACTCGGTGTCACTTTTGATATGGGCATCGCTGAGCACGACAATGAGGGAAGGATCATTTGTTCAGAGTATGCCGAATTTTACCTGGTTAATGTATATGTGCCCAATTCAGGACAACAGTTGGACCGGCTTGGATACCGGGCAAAATGGGATGCAGATTTTCTGGCCTATCTCAGGCACAAGGAAATGAGCAAACCTGTGATTGTCTGCGGAGACTTAAATGTAGCTCACCGGCCTATCGACTTAAAAAACGACAAATCCAATTATAATAAAACCGCCGGATATACACAGACCGAGATTGACGGAATGGACCGTCTTCTGAGTTCCGGTTTCCGTGACAGTTTCCGTCACCTCTATCCGGAAAAAGAGTCATATACGTATTGGAGTTACCGTTTTAAGGCCAGGGAACGCAATGTGGGCTGGCGCATTGATTATTTTTTGGTCAGTCCTTCGCTTATTGATAAAGTTCAGGACGTTGTTATCTGGAATGACATCCACGGCTCAGACCATTGCCCTCTGGTATTGGACATCAATCTTTAACAGGGAGGAATTAACCCACTTTCCAATATTAGGTGACAGGAAGAACTTACTATTAGAGTTCAGGATTCCCTGATCGGAAACGTCCTAACATATTCCAAGGAGTTGCAGGTTGCAAATCTACATTCAGGGTAAGTAGTAGCAATCTAGGTAGAATGCCTGATATTTGAACGTCATTTCCATCTTAGACTGCAGCCTGTATAATCGCCGTCAACAGCCTTGGAACGCCTTCTAATTTCTAATGAGCTATAAATTGCTTTGAAAAAAAGGAGGAGGTTATATGGATTTAATTAGTTTTGCCAAAAGATAATCCCAATACAACCGAACACTAAATCAAACCAATTGAAATGTGAAGTTTATATCGTGGATGATGATATGGTCTCGCAGTTCGCGACCCGATACACGCTGGAGCAAGCTTCTCCCCATTGTAAGTTTGTAACTTTCGATAACATGGAAGCCGTCCTGGAAATGCTGCAGCGGCACCTTGAAAACGAGGTGCAATTCCCGCAAGTGATCCTCCTCGATCTGACTATGCCGGGTATGGGCGGGTGGGAATTTCTTGAACTCTTTGAAAGACTGATTCAGGACCGTCCGAAACCTAATATATTTATTCTTTCTGCCTTTCAGAGTTCCAAAGACCGTATAAGAGCAAAAGAACATCCACTTATACAAGGATTTTTTGACAAACCCCTGTCTAAAGTCAACGCCGATAAAATACTTCTTTCCTTAGCAGGATTCTGATAGCTGCTCATGAGAAACGTCTATGTGGTGCAGGCGCCAAAAGAACGAAAACTTCTGTGCAGCCTCACTTTATCCCTCTGTATATGCGGACGCGAAGCCACCTCCCTGTAAAATAAAGGGAGGAGCTTTTGAATTTTCCTTTTTTGTTGACGCCTCTGATCTTTTGGTTTTTTGCCAACCAAGGCGAAGATTAATTTATTGAAGCGCACTCTTATGTCTACTTTAAAAGCTCCCATCTTTGATAAAGAGGGTGTCCGACATAGCGGACGGGGAGACTGAAATATTTCAATGAAGCTGTCTCTATTATAGGCTAAGCGCTCATTCTTTAAGTGCCAACTGTAAATGGCTCCTTTCCCGTGTGGTTAAAATACCCTCACTACCCATATACCATGACGCATTTCAGAGCGTCTCCTATCATTCGGAATTCCCCTTCTGTTTTCTTCAGGATTTAGGATGTTATCAACATTTTATCAGAAAAATTAAAACCTTAATCGTTTTTCTTCGTAGGTACTGAGGAATAGAGAATATTAATTAAAACTATATTTATTATGAAAAAAAACGTTGTCAAGGTATTACAGCCTAAAGAAATCCGGTCTAACCAGAGAAGGCAGTTTATCAAGATGGGGGGACTTGCAATAGTAGGTTCCGGACTAATTTTGGCATGTGATCCGGATAGCGGAACCATGCGTGGTGAAGCTCCCGGTGAAGATCCTGATGGAGACGGTATATTCGATTTAGGCGAGGGTGACCTCGGCGTATTGAATTATGCGTATGCACTGGAACAACTGGAAGCTGATTTCTATACCAAAGTAGTGAACTCTTTTTATAGCGGAATCTCCGATGTGGAAAGAACCGTGCTTACGGATCTCTATAATCACGAAGTGAACCACAGGGAATTCTTTAAAGCAGCCATCACCGCTGCGGTAAGTGGCGATACCGATCTGGTACTTCCTACCTTGGAATTTGATTACGGTGATCTCGATTTTGGCAGCAGAGATATGATCCTCAATACTGCAAAAGCACTGGAAGACACAGGAGTGGTTGCCTACAATGGGGCGGGCTATCTGCTCACCAATCCGACGTATCTTCTTCTGGCAGGTAAAATTGTTTCTGTTGAGGCACGGCATGCTTCGGCCATCCGTTCCTTATTAAATCCGAATTCGGCAGACTTTGCCGGTGATGATGTTGTGACTGTAGACAATGGTCTGGATGGGGCGCTTGCTCCCTCTGAAGTACTTGCAGCCGTTACTGCTCTGGGATATATCAAAACCCAGTTTACCGCTAAATTTTTGCCTTAATTAGAAACGTTAACACCATAAAAATATAGATCATGAGTATTATAAAATTCTTAAACGACTTTACAACTGAAAATCTTCTGGAGGCCAAATCTTCGCGGAGGCAAATTTTCGGCACACTCGGCTCTCTAGGGAAGAAGGCTGCATTGGCAGCTGTTCCTTTCGGACTGGCTACCATGCCGTCCAGAACCTATGCCCAGGATAGCAGCGGTGATCCCGTTGCGGCCTTGCAATTGGCTTTAACCCTGGAATATCTTGAAGATGAATTCTACGCCACGGTTATAGATTGTAATGTATTGCCCACCGGAAGACCGGAAACCGTTTATCGTCAGATCGCTCAGCACGAAAGAGCGCATGTCGAATTCCTGATTGCAGGACTTACAGCCGCCGGAGTGGAACCTGTTGCGAAACCCACTTTTGATTTTACGGTTGGCGGGATGTTTGACCCTTTTAATCAGACAGGTATTGGCAAGGATGTGGCCTATGCCCAGGCTCTTGCACTGGCTCAGGCATTTGAAGATACAGGCGTACGCGCTTACAAAGGTCAGGCTGTTAATCTTCAGGGATCTCCCTTCCTTACTGCAGCATTACAGATTCATTCTGTAGAGGCCAGACATGCTTCGGAAATCCGTAGATTGCGCGGTTTGAAAGGATGGATTACCAATAACGAACGCGGTGAAGGTATGCCCGAAGCCACTCAGGCTGTATATAACGGTGAGGAAAACGTGAGTCAGGGAGGTCTGGATGTGACCAGCCTGGGCAGCGGATCTCCGTTCAGTATGGAGGCTTCCACCGAGGCTTATGATGAGCCGATCTCCGGAGCTGATGCCGTTGCAATTGCCAGTTTGTTTATTGTAGCCTGACAATCCGAGTTTAATTTTTCATATTTTAATATAGATGTAAAAGCCCTCCACCCTACAAGTGTAGGGCTTTTTAAATTCTGACATGAGGATGCGTTCCAATTGATCGGTGGAGATACCCGATCATTTTCAGTACTTTTATATAATAAATCCGATACATTGATGATAAAAAAGAGCCTTCAGCTTCTCAGCTTAATCCTCATCGCCTTTTTGTTTCAGTCGCATGAATTCTGGCTGGCACCAAACCGCTTCAAACTCCAGACCGGAGAAACTTTTTCCATCGATGTCCGGGTGGGCGAATCTTACGAGGGCGAATTCTGGAATTACCGGGTATCCCGGGTCCTGGGCTTACATCAATTTAATGCAGATGGCAAAATGGACCTTAGCGCCAATGCCACCACCGGAGAAGGTAATAACTTAAAATTAAAATTCGATAATGCAGGATTGCAATTGCTTGCCCTGGAAACTAATAATGCCTTTATAGAACTCGAAGGGGATAAGTTCAATGCCTATTTAAAAGAAGACGGACTTCTGGCCATTCTGGAGGAACGGAAAAGAAAGGATCTGCTTGGAACCAAAGCGTCAGAGCACTACGCGCGTTACGCAAAGACCCTGTTGCAGGTGGGCGGTGCCAATGATGATACCTATAAAATTAGTACGGGTATGCCGATAGAAATCATTCCTGTTACCAATCCCTACGAGAATGGCGGTGGAACAATTCCTTTTAAGGTCCTCTTTGAAGGGAAGCCATTAAAGGACGCACTCGTAAAAGTGTGGCACAAAACCAACGGGAAAACCAGTATGAAGGAATTCACGACCAGCCGCGAAGGCACAGTAAAAGCCAAGGTGAAACCCTCAGGTCAGTGGATGGTCAGTGTGGTCCATATGGTCCCCTCCAGGGATGACACGTCTGACTGGCAGAGCTACTGGGGTTCCTTTACTTTTGGGTACGATTAGCGCAAGACATAGGAGATCTCCAATTGTCATTTTAACCAAAGCGCAGAAAGTTCTTCCCGAAGAATATACCTATCCGGAACAGAAGAAACTTCGTTTATGATTGCTTTCTGACAGGAAGCAGCATAGCATATTGTCCCTTGAATCCTGATGATGATGTATAACTTGCTGTCAGAAAATAGATCCCTTGCTGTACATTATCCGGAATTTCTACGGTTCTGAAAGTTCCTTCCAAACCAGGTACGATCCGGTGATTTTTCCTTGCACCCTGTGTAAGGACAAAATCTGCTATTTGCTGCACTTCCATTACCTTTAAATCAGGATATGCCGGCATTTCCATGGTGCCCCATTTACCTTTGGAACCCCCTGAAATACGCGAGGCAAGCAAGGAAACATTGATTTCACTATAAGTATACCTCTCCGCCATTTCTGAGAATGAGGGGCCGGTATGTTTTGATTTATCTGCATGGCAGCCAAAGCAGTTAGTGTGGGTCATTAATACCAGTCCTGCATGATCCGGTTGCTTTTCGTTTAATTCTATTTTTTCCTTCCCGGCCTTTTCATCAAATTCCGACAGGTACTCTATTTCCAATAATACTTTATCGGCATTGATTTCCCCATATCTGGAATCTCCGTCCTTCGCGTCGGACACTTCAATGGTGTACCGTACCTGCTCATTACGGCTTACAAATTGTTGTTCATCCAGTAAAATTAACTTTACGGTTGGGACGGAATCCTGTGACGGATTAAATGGGACGTAAGTGGTTACTTCAATTCCCAGTGATGCCGTAGGTGAAAACGTGTTTTTGATATTTTCGTTAAGATCGAGTAGGCTTATTTTGGATACACTCCAGACAAATAATGCCCCCCCTGCAAAACATAGAATACATCTTGAAAAATACTTCAACATAGTATAGTCCACAATATATTTAATAAGCCTCATCAATCTCCATCGCTACTCTATTGGCCGCATTGGTTGCGGCCTCCATCCCCCAGCTTCTGTTATCGGTGTGCGCTCCTCCAAAATGGATCCTGCCGTGAGCGGTCATAAGGTGTGGCCAATAGCGGGACAGTTCTCCAAGTCCGGAAAAGCTACGCCGTTCACAGCCATGTACAAATGGGTCAGCTGACCAGTCCTTTACAAGGGTTTGCTCTATATTAATATTGGATGTATGCCCCGGATAGTGCTCCCTAAAAGCCTCTAATGTCCGCAATGGATTCGTCCCGCCTGGCGCTTTAGCCATCAAGGCAACGCGATCTGTGTTCACTTCTCCTGCAACCTGCCAGATATGGGTAAGGGAAGGATGATTAAAAGTTAAATTGATACTCAATTTATCTTCCAACCAGAATTTTGATCGGGCCTGGAAGATAATTCTCGTAGTCTGATCATAAGTGAGATTATCAATAATAAATTGCTTTTGGGCTGGTAATTGCGGGGTAAAACTAATATTCTTCAGGGCGGTGGTTCGAAGGCAACACGCAAAATAGTCTGCTTCCATCTCCACAACTTCTCCAAACTCTTTATACTTTACCTTGACACCCGTTTCGTGATTTTCAATACCCAGAATTTGACAATCCAGTCGTACCCTTGAACCTAAGTGTCGTCCGAATTCATTTGTCAAAACCTGATTCCCTCCTTTAAGCCGAAAAAGTTCCAACTCCCCATGATACCCTCTCTTATGCATGATGTATGCCTGCCATATGCTGTACAGCGCAGAGGTCTCCGCCCCGCCTGACATGGCGATCGCTGCCTTTGATGCCCCTTCTTTCCTGTAAATCTCTGCGACCGGAATAGTTTCCAAATCGTCATATCCTATTCCAAATGGCTGATATTCATTCCTGAATTTTTCAAAATAGGATTCCAGATATAACTGATCCAAATCGGCTGATGGATTGGAACTAAAAAAACTTGATTCCCTTTTATTGAATCCTCCCAAATTCCTAGCCCGCTGATCGTGCTTTTCCTTTTGCATATCATCGGTAAGCCATTCCCCGTCAATTCTTGACAATCTATTGACCCGGTGGAAATAAGGCAGTACATCGAGTTTAAACTCTTCAATATATTTCCAGTAATTTATATACCCTGGTTTTGTGAAGTTTTCTGCCCCAAAATCGGCATAAAGTCCATCCGAAAGACCATCATGTACTGAAAGAACGGCCCCGCCCTACCGTCCTGATGCTTCGAGAACTACCACCTCGTGGCCCTTTTTCATTAATTCATAGGCACAGGAAAGGCCACTTATCCCTGCCCCGCCAACAATTACCTTCTTCTTTAAAGCCGACTTGTTACAGTTTCTCTCCTCACCCCGCACCTTCAAGTCTGATCCGGCATGCACCAGCACAGCTGGTGATAAAAGGGTGCCAACGCCTGCGGTGGCGGTCGTTTTAATGAATTCTCTTCGTTCAATCTTAGCCATTTTTATCAAGTTCTTGCGTTACTCACCTCGTTGCCAAATGGACTGTTTATTCCTGCCAATTGTCAGTATTCAATAAGGGGTGCAATCAGCTTCATCCTCCGGTAAAATAACTATGTCCTGACAAATTCGCAAATGCAATGAACAGCTGATTATTGAACCTGACTCTAAAGTAGATTGGTTCTTTCTAATCTGAAACCTGCGACCTTAAAATATGACCATTATCTATAGACTGGTCTTTTATCGCACGTCTAGCATAAATCCCCATTTGAACTAAGTCAACTTCCGGAGGAAATTCTTATTCCTCACTTTCAACACCACACAAAACACATTCCTGAGGCAAGTTCAGCATCTTGTCCATAACTGCAAAATAAATTATGGATTTGCCCTGGTTGTTTTTAACAATTGTCTGAAGGCAGTCAAGTGTCCAATTAACACAATAGGAACAACCACGCAAGGAAGCCAGATAAAGGGAAAGTAGGTTACCCCAACATTAGGTTGATCAAATGCGAGTAATTGAAATGGTGTCCGGGCTGAAAGCACCGCAATTCCTAATACGTTAATAAGCAGGCCGAAACATAGCATATTCCATATCAGGAGAGCCATCTTATTCAGCTTTTTTATGATAAACACCAGATAAAATATGATAGGGGCTGTTATTCCGGAAATGATATCATAGTTATTGCCTTCAAACGTCATTAAGACTGGTATTAATCCTGCGGAACAGACAAAAAATAAAGTTATTTCCACTGGAATTCTAATAGAATGCATCAGTATCAGTGTTTTTATATTTAGCTTGTCTACAAATGCCTTACCCCATTTAGTTATAAGAAGTAGAATGGAAAAAATAATGCCTGGTCCAATAAGTACTAAAAATCTTGGAAACATAGAATTTGTAACCTGATAAAATCCAGCTAGTGTGATAATTGCCTGAATGGCCATCCATGATAATATAACTCTTATTACCATCTTTGAATTGCCGGATGCTCTATAAAACAACAATACGGAAAGAAACGTGGTTGCTGCAAACAAAATGCTGATAAATGTGGGAATGCTGCTCATTTTGATTTTATTTAAATTCAATACAAATGTCAGCGTTCCAAAAAACTGTTTGCTTGCCAAATGACAAGAAATTAAGCTATTTTTTGTTCACCATCTCCCTCCTTAGTCTACTTAAAGAGGTGTCGGTAATGCCCAAATATGAGGCAATATTTTTTAATGGTGCTTTCTGAAAAATTTCAGGTCGGATTTTAATCAGATTCTCCAGACGTTGTTCTGCTGTCTCATTTATTAATGAAAGCGTACGATTTTTGAAAGCAATAAAACCCTTTACCAGTATCATTCTTCCAAATTCTCTAAACTCCGGAATTGTATGAAATAATGTCTGTAGCTGGTCATAAGTAATATACCAGCCCGTAGACGCTTCAAGGGCTTGAAAATTTTCCCGCGATGGGGTTCCCTGAAAAAATGAAGCTACTTCAAAAAGAATTTGATGATCTGAATAAAAATCAGTTGTCACTTCATTTCCGTCAAGGTCAAAAGTAAATGCCCTTATAAATCCACGTTCCAGGAATAGGTATTCCTTATTTATTTTTTCATACCTAATAAAATAGCCGCCTTTGCCGATATCTATTTTTTTAAAATGAGCCGCTATTTCCTCCACCTTATTTCGCGGTATTGGAATGACACTTATTATAAATTCAATTAATTTTTCGCTAATCATACTATTACTTGCATTACTGTGATATGACATAGTTGCGCGCAGCAAGGGCAGACCATCATCATAATAAAAAATTGAAAAGTCGTACAAATTTTCAGTACCACGTTCCATTCTCTTAGAGACCTCAGCCATTCACATCCACCCTGAGTGTCAACGTTGAACGGATCAATTGGCTGTGACCTATTATTCCCAACCCGATACTCATTAGCAGGCAGCCTCTCTGACACTTCATAAGCAGTTCTGTCTGCACCAAAGTAAACAAAGACGTTGCTGGGGAAGTGGGGAGCTCAGAATTTCTGCTTGCTACTAAACCGACATTTTCAACACCTTTAAAATCTCAACCATTCCCAAGGTATCTAACCTGCAATAGGCCAATAACGCTTTTTTGGTCTGCTCCAAATCGCCTTTAAATTCGCCAAGTACCATTTGGGTGAAAATGGCGCTTGCACTGCCGCCTTCTTTTATTTCCAGATCGTCATAACTCAATTCGGGGACCAAAGCCGGTAACACGTATTTAATCGAATAACTTCCTTTCATTTCAGGAACATAATACCATTTCTTTTGAAAAGGGATCATCAGATCCTTCAATCTGTCCATAATTCCATTTATCTCATTGCTGTAATGAGGAAAGAGAAGCAGAAGGTCTGCCAGCTTATTTCTTTCAAAACTTATGTTATAAACCAAAATATCCCCGTCTGTACCGCAATCTTTTATCAGTTGTTCTATAAATTCAGGTCTCGGATCTTTTTTGGGATCAGGCTCTGCAAGATATTCTCTGTGTGAGAGACTACCCTCCTCCCTTTCAATATGCAAAGAATATTGGAACACCAATGGCTGGTAGGGCCGGCTTTGTTCAAAAACTGGGATTGCTGATCCCATGGTTTCAAAATCGAGATAATAGATAGGATAAATCAACGCCCGGATAAAAGTCTGAATCTCGGCACTATCAAAATGCCTGCTGCCATCCTGTTCACTGCCTACCTGCAATTTCTGACTGTCGCTTAATAAGGAACTTTGCCTGTCCACCTGATTCAGGGTGAGGATGCCTTTGGTATACAATTCCATTTTTTTATTAATTCTCAGGCCGGAGATATCGAAGACGGAATAATCAGGGATATGCTTCCAGCAATGTTCCATAAAGTCGCAATGATAGGGAGAGGAGCAGTGAGATCCTATATCGATACTTGGTACAGACGGACTTTGAATCACCTCTTTAAGCCTGGCCACCTGTCCGGGAATCAAAGGCAGCAATTCCTGTATCCGATCATACACTGATTCCACAGTAAAAAGTTCATGAACATTGACAGGCCCATTTTTCACATATTGATTGTTAATGTAAACTATGGAAATATCTTTTAGATCAATGCCTGCATTTACTATGGTATAGAACTGAATCGCGGCATCCTGAAGATAGGTGGCCGAAATACTGGTGGAACTTTTAACTTCGAAGGCTTTCCATCCCTCCTTTTCTCTGACCAGAATATCAAGGGCTGCTATGACGCCGTTAAATTGAAAGGTGGCCTCGTAAATCACAGCGATACCGTTTTTTAGATGCTCCCTGGTCTTTCCAACTGATTCCTGAATCCTGAAATGGTCGTCAGGGGAGGCATCCACCCCTCCCGGGAATAATTTTTGGGCCAATTTTCCAACGGCACTCCCCTGATCAAAAATGGCCTGCAAATGGGGCGTCGTTTTGTCTTTTAAGGCGAAGTGATGCTTATGTAAGAATAATGATTTTTCGCACTGCAGACCACGGATAAAAGTGGATTTTGACAGGGCAGGTTCCATGTGTTTTTCGGACATAATAAAATACTGCGTTTATAAATAAGTTGGGCTAAAATATAAATGACGCTGACCTCCTGATACACATCCACTGAGCTACTTCCGGCGCTCGTTTCCCAAACCTCCTGACGCCCCGGGCTGGTTATACTTACGATACCTATCGGAAGCGACTACTGGTTTGCTTCGTATCTATAACGGTTCTATAAATATAGCCATTCACCACCTACTTTAAATTTTAAACTGCTTCCTTTATCTCACTGTATTCACGGGCACAGTCTGGCTATGGAAGGGTCCAAAAACAGAACCAATAGCCTCATCGATTTATCAGAAATCAGTGACAAATTACCCTAACTTTATAGTGGAGAAAGACTTACAATTGAAGTAAATAAATTATTGGTATAAACGATTTCCTGAAAAATTTAAAATACTTATGACGGTAGCCGTGCTGGTAATTAATGCTTTTAGTCTTGATGGGAAAGGAGGAAATCCCGCCGGGGTGGTTGTTGATGCCGATCAGTTTTCGGCAGCCCAAAAACAGCAGCTGGCATCAAGTGCCGGATTTCCGGAGACGGCATTTGTCTCAGCCTCGGAAGTAGCAGATTACAAACTTGAATTTTTCACGCCGATAAAGCAGATTCCTCATTGCGGGCATGCCACCATTGCTACTTTTTTCTATTTGCGTCAACAAGGTTTAATAAAAGACAGTCGTTCCTCAAAGGAAACCATTGATGGTTGCCGTACTATTTTGTTTGATGGAGATGACCCCTTTATGGAGCAAGGTGCGCCAACCTTTCATACCCCTGAGGCCGAAATGGCCGGTATATTAAATTCATTAGGAATTACCGAAAAGGATCTAATTCCCGGACTTTCACCGACCATTGTCAACACAGGCAACGCTTTCCTTATAGTCCCGTTGCGCAATCAATCGATTCTTAAAAGTATTTCCTATGACCGAAATGGGGTGAAGCAGATTTCCGAAAAATATGGTTTGATCGGATATTATCTATATGCCTATCCGGAAACAAAAGCCTATGATGCGACCACCAGAATGTTTGCCCCTGCTTACGGAATTGATGAGGAGGCCGCGACCGGCATGGCTGCGGGCCCGCTGGCCGCTTTCCTCCATCAGATTGAACGAAAGCACAAGGTCACTTTTGATGTACAACAGGGCATCTATATGTCTCAGCCCTCCCCAAGTAAAATCAGGGTACGGCTGGAAGTGGAAGACTTACATATTCGCAGACTTTATGCAGGTGGAAGTGCGTATGTGTCAGGGGAAAAAACAATTGAAATATAAGGACGAATATGTGAAAATGTCATTGGGAGGAAATTATTTGTCATCCCAGCTCCTTCTATGCCCTATATATTAAGAGTGCTAGACGGTTTTACATTTATGATCCAAATAGGCTTGCAAATAATGACATTCAACTCCTTCTTTGGTTTTCAAACCGACTTACTTGTGTAAACCTAACCACTTTTCAGCTTAAGGCATTGGAGAGCGTAATATTGGTAGTATTTTTAAATTATTAGCTAGTCAAAAACGAAATTATAGGTTAGCGCCAACAAAGGACTATTCATAATGGCTAGCTCATAACTTCCCAATGGACTTCCCAAAAATACATCGGCATCGACTCCTGGTTCACGTTGAGTGTAATATAGGTTAAAGGTGTTCCTCCTGCTAAGTACATTGTAAACTGTAAAGGTCCAGTCTCCGACCCACCTTCTTTTCAATTTTTTGGAATATTTAACCTTCCATGAAAAATCCAGACGATGATAGGGCTTTAAACGAGCGTTATTGCGTTCCCTGAAAATGGGAACCTCAATGTTGCCCAAATCGAAAATACTGTTGGCTACGGTGTATGGCCTGCCGGATTGTGCTGTGAAATTGATACTCCACGTATTATATTTATCCCCTTCAAAATTAACTGTACTATTAAGTATATGAGGTCGGTCAAAGTCAGAAGCATACCACTGATTATTGTTTATCCTATCTGCCAATTTCTGATTCTCGGAACGCAACAAACTTCTTGACCATGTATAATTAAACCATCCATTGATCTTACCTGTCTGTTTTTTGATAAAGAATTCAATACCATAAGCTTGGCCCTGACCCTGAACTAAATCTCTTTCAATAAATTCCTCAAGGAAAAAGTTAGCCCCGGGCTTGTATGTCAAATTATTTTTCGAGCTCCTGAAGTACCCTTCCAACCCAAGCTCATAATTATTATTTTCAAGATTTTTATACAGTCCAAGGCCGTAAGTATCACTTATCTGAGGTTTAATAAAAGGATCGGCAGTTTTCCAGCGAGAGGTGGGCAAAGGTGTGGTAGCATTGTAAATATTCTGCAAATATTGATTTAATCTGGCATAACTTACTTTGACTGAAGTGTTGGAATTTATTGGAATATTGACCCCAAAACGCGGTTCCAAACTATTGTAAGTTTTAACTCCGTCACCTTTCTCAAATATTACCTCACTCAGTAATTCTCCCGATATATCATCAAAGCGGGCTTGTACATAAGGTCCTACCTGAACAAAATGGTTAAAACGCAAACCAGCAGAAAATGCAACATTCTTCATTAATGTCGCATTTAAGTTTGTGTACCCCCCAAATTCATAACTTAATTCTTCCGGAAGGTCTACGGCATCAACATTGTTGCCAAATCCCGGATCCAGATTCCCCGGTCTGATATGATACCTGACAGCTTGCGCCCCAAAATAGTAATTAATATCCTTATTTATTTCTTTGGATAATTCAGTTGCAAAACTCGCATAATCTATGCTTGATTTGAATTCAATCTTATTAGGAGTATCTACCTCAGGGAAAATTGTTTTTGGTGAGTAATTACTCATCACAACATAAGTTCTAAGGTTTATTTGATTTTCAAATGTATGGCGCCAATTTATAGTACCATTTAAACTCTTAAAATCGTACTGATTGTTTTTAGAGTTTATGTCTTGAATTTTTGAAACCAAATCCAGTTGATAAAAATCTTTACTATAAAACCCTGTGAAGCTCAGTTGATCATCTTTTGTTGGCAGATACAATAACTTTATAGTTGCATCATAAAAATTTGCCCTGGTGTCCTTTAATTCCTTTGACACAACAGGCAACAAAAATCCGGTAAGTCCCGCGCGGCCAGCCAGACTCATCATTAATTTATTTTTAATTACCGGGGTTTCGACCAGGATTCTACTCGATACCAATCCAATACCCCCGCTGAGTCTTAAATTATCAACATAGGGATTTTTTGCTTTTATGTCCACTACCGATGATATTCTGCCCCCGTATCGCGATGGAATATTTGCTCTGTAAAGATCCACACTAGCCAGGATATCAGGAGTAAACACTGAGAAGAGACCAAATAAATGCGTAGGATTAAAAATTGGGGCGTTATCAAATAATATGAGGTTTTGATCCAATGTGCCACCTCTTACAGAAAGACCATTACTAATGTCACCAGCATTGTTTACTCCGGCCATCAGAGTAAGCCCCTTCAGTACATCCGGTTCTCCAAGACCTGCCGGTATTTTATTCAATTCTCTGATTTCCAATTGTACCGCCCCCATTTGAGGAAGCTCGAGATTGTCATTAATTCTTTTAGCCCTTACAATAACTTCTGACAATTGTTCCTGTAATTCGATCATAGGTACTACGACTTGCACATTCCTGGAAAGGTTTATCTTCCTGGTCTCATCCTTATAACCAATATATGAAATCCGAATTTCATAAGATCCGCCTGGTAAGGACTCAACAAACTTGCCTTCAGCATTGGTAATACCACCGCATGAGCATGGAGTAATTAAAATCTCAGCACTTTCTAATGGAAGATTCATTTCATTATCAAGCACCTCTATGGTTAGGGTAAATTGTTGTCCATTAATGTGCATGACACAAAAAAAGAAACTTAAAATTGCTGTTATTTGACAAACATCCTTTCTCATTAAAAAGTAACTATTAACTATAATTCTCACTGCCAACCATCGGGTGTATTTGCAGTTCTATACTGGGTTTCGGAACAAGGAGCTGTAATTGTAATTGGGGGTGGATATGGTGAACCTATTTGAGGTTCCGTCTTCGGATCAAGCTCAGACTCAATTGGCAGTTCCATTATACCACTGCGATCTATATATAGGGATGCCACTGATGCCGACGCGGCAGTAAATCGTCCATAAATATAATTTTCAGGATCACTTGTATTAATAATATTTCCGACCAAAGCCGCAGGAGGAGGCGAATTTAATCCACCTGCATTGTCGATTATATCATTTAAAACCTTAAAATATTCGTACGCCGTAGGTGTTAATGAAAACTGCTGCAATTCTATCAAAATACTTTTCTTATTATACAATGGGACTTCACCAATTTTCAAATCCTTGGTGGTGTTACCATTGCTAAATTTATCTTCGTAAATTGAAATATCGGTAGGATACCGGATCTTCCAACATTCGGTTTCGCAGAAGTAAGTATAATAATAGGGAGGCGGTAAACTGGCAGGAGTACAATTTCCCTCTCGCAAAATCCCATCGAAACAAGTTGCACACACAGTCTGAGACTCAAAGGACCTGTAAGACCAGTAGTAATAATTGCTTGTATTACCCGGGTCATCAAATGTTACTGAAATGTCATGACCAGGTTCAAATTCGGAAGTATTCCTGTTCAATCTTAATTTGGGATTATAGGCAGAAGTTACATTTGCAATGGGAATGGGTTGAAGAACTTTTTCCGGGGTGGAAGTCAAATGTGTTTTATTCTCGAGGGTAATGTCCAATCTCCAGCTTTCACCTACTATAGCTCTGAATCCGGAAGGGGGCACGTAAGCATCCTCGGCTTCAACCAAAGCGATTTGTTCATCAGTCTCTTCATTTATAAAAAGGACCTGAGCATTCTGCTGAAAAATTGTTCTGTTGAGCCCGAAATCGTTATCTGATTTACCTATTCTTACGAAGGAAGCACCTTCAGCAGTAGACACAAATCCTTCAACAAAAAGCAACCCTTCTTCTAATTGAAATTCAGGTGTAACCGGGGTTACACAGGCACTTAAAAGAATTAAAAAAAGACTACTAAGAATAATGGGGATTCGGAGAAAATGCTTTATTGTAATATCATGCATTACTCCTGGTTTAAAATAATTCTGGCATAAGCTTTTTAAATATGATAACGTGAATGGTAAGAATGTACCGGTCCAGGCAATTTATAATAATATATTGGATATGGTATACCAAACAAGTCACAAAATATTATTTCCAACACCAGGTAGGAACAATTCAGGAAAATTCATCCGGAACTGATTCGTATTCACTTTTAAAAGGCTCAACATAACATTTTTTATCGATGATTATTGGCAGCAAATACCAGGCAATATTTATAGTACAAATTGTCTGAAATCGGCATTCAACACTTTATTTTTAATAGCAAATTGAATCACTTGTACCCTGGTAGCCTTCAGATGCAATCAACAGGAAGCATGCAAATGTGGTATAACCATTTTAGGATGCGCAATTTTTCCTAAAGGAGTAGTATATATTTTTCAATCTTCCAGCAGATCATATAACATTTTAGTGCGGGGATCATCGGGATAGGCATTTTCGTAGATACTTATGGCATCTTTGGCATGTGGTTTTTTATCCCGGCATAAAAACAAAATAACACTGAACAAATTTGATTTGTTGATTGAGGTTACATATTCTTTACCACGATATTCTCCCTGTATCTTATCCAATTGACCAAATCTTAAGTAGGTAAGAAATTCATTCTCTGTATACACCGGATCTTCTGCATTCATTTCTTGAATAGACGAAATAAGATGTGCCATAGGATTTTGTTTTGCCAATGCTACAAACTCTTTTCTGGCATCATTCTCAGGATACAAAGTCATGGATAAAAACAATTGGGTCAATTCCGTTATGAACTCATAATTCCGATGACTTTTTGAAGACCCCGGATCGGCAATCTTTGGAAAAGGATAAAAGTCACTATGGGGAAAGTCATTCAATCTCACTTTATACCGCTCACTGTATGGCAGACTGTCCAGGAAGGTCATGTTCTGGTCAGGCTGTTCAGAGTTACTCATTGCCAATATCGGGATACGAATTCTTTTGGTATCGTAAAAAGGTAATTCCCGCTGTTGTGCCTCACTCCAATCCCCCGGACAATCCAGACAAACCAGGGCATCTAAAAGTGCCTCTTTAAACTGAAAAGTGAGACCGATCTGAGCCAACATACCAATCATCGCTACTTTCGTTGGGTCTACAAAATCAAATTGCTTTGCCTGTGCCAAAACAAATCCAAGATCTTCAGCATATGATTGCAGGGCATTACTGCCATCCTCTCCACGGCCATAATGGACAGGAGAGGTATTATACATAGAAAAGGACAATACCACAAATCCATGGCTGGCGAGGTATTCAAGCATAATTGACTGATGGAGAACGCCGCTGACATGCGTATGGAGAACCAAAGGAAATCTGCCGTTAGCTGGAATGGCCTCCTTAACAGATGGGATCCTGGTGCCGGAGATGCCTTTAAATTCACCTTCAGAAATTTGCTTACCGAATGAAGGATTAAGGGCTCCATTTTTAAATTCCTTCGGAATATCATGTAGTACCAGTTTAGTATACACGGTGTCACTTCCGAAATCTTTGATCGCATCTTCAAAATAATCTCCGAATATCATGTTCGGTGAGATCGAATCTTCTGTAGGATACCAGACATATATTTGAATCGGCTTGCCTTTATCTATATAATTTCTGGACAGATCATATGCGAGATGTGTCCTGTAACCCACCTGAAAAGGACCTTTCTTTAAATTTCCCCATTGGCTGATATCCTGGCAATACCCTGGTAAGGTGAGCAGAATTAATACTGCGACAGCAAACTTTGTAGATGACATAGGGTACATTTTATCTGTTTGGGATGATGGATCTAAACTTCCTGGTAAAAATCAATTAATTCTCAGTAATAGCACCTTTTATAACCTTTTGACCTACCATTTATTTAGCAGGTCTCGAGAGGAGATCGAAGCTTTCGGCAACACCCCGCCAATTCGAAGTCTGTGAAATTATATTTTAAGGAATTCAATGAATCTTACAGGCCCGGTTCATTTCCTGGTCTGTGTGGGATCGCTGGATTGGCTAAACGAATCCTGATGAAGCCAAATTAAGGACTATACCATCTATTTGCATCCCCCTGAGCGGGGGATTTTCAGGTAGTCGAATAGAAGATAAATTAAGAAATTAGGACGATACTATAAATTCTAAGGCATGGCTTTGCTATCTATCTTTCAGAAAGTGGTAATTGGAAGGCCGTATTAAACTACCTCTGAATTATGTTTGAACCAAAAAAACCGAAATTTATATCCGGGTAGCGGAAAGTTAAGTTATCGATATCAGGGATGTTTTTATATTAGAACATATAATTAGTTTATCATCAATTATGCTATTCTACTTTTGCTGAGAATTTGAAAAAATACCGAATTTAAATAACGACCAACAAAGATTAATATTGTATAATGGAATCACCTAAAAGAACGCTTGAAGAGCAAAGAATTGAGTTCAAAAATAGTAAGTTCCTTGCTACACCTTTTGCTGGATTAATAGCATGGTTTATTGTGGGGATTGCAGGAGTTATATTACCCGTTCAGGCCACTGTGTGGGTGTTGTTCGTTGCGACTGGCAGCATTGTGTATCTGGGCATGTTTATTTCAAAATTTACAGGGGAGAATTTTCTCGATAAGCAGAAACCAAATAATGAATTTGACAAACTGTTCTTTTATACTGTCGGACAAGCCGTTTTGGTATATGCCATCGCCATTCCATTTTTTATTGTGGACTACACATCCCTGCCATTGACAGTAGGAATTTTGACAGGACTCATGTGGCTCCCGTTTTCTTGGATAATAAATCACTGGATTGGGATTTTCCATTCGCTGTCAAGAACCATTTTGGTTCTTATACTCTGGTACCTGCTTCCTGAATACAGATTTGTGGCAATACCTTTTGCCATTGTTTTGATCTACATCATTACACTAATAGTTTTGAAGAACAGAAAGAAAGCGGAATAAAAACGAACCATAATAACGTATTAAACCATGGCTCGGGTTTCTTCTATTACAATTTCAGAACTATAATTATTTTAATTTAATTATAGTCTCTGGTGGCATAACGCGACGGCGTTAAGTACAAATAGCGGACTGAGTTGCAATAATTTTTCTCGATACTAAATTTCGTCCCAGGTAAATTTACTTGAATTGGCATTGACTTGCGCTCAATGGGAGGACTGAAATAACTTTCTCCGGAAGGGTTGTTGAATTTAGAAAAATGGTTCATTACTTAAGCTTGAATGCAAATATTGACGTGTATAATGTAATACTTCCCAATCTTAGACCATTAAGATGGTTTTCTTAGTTATAAAATTACGGTTATTAGTCATTAATTTTACACGTTATTAGGTGTAGTAGTATAGCCATTGTTAGCGTCAGGCTTTTCGGTTCTTGACAGGAATTACCAATTTAAGTCCCGACCAAGTTTCGTCAACGGCACATACCTTAACGTCCACCAGTCCGTTTTTTAAAGCCAAACCCCGAACTACCTCCTCGGTAATATCCGTTGGTACTTTTGACGCTTTTTTGGGCCAAGAGACCCAAATCATTCCGTTTTCTTCAATTTCATTCCTCAACGGTATAATATTTCTCACGAGTTCACATGCGTTTTTCGTGAAATAATGAATCAGGTCTTTTTTGATTTTTTTGCTTTTTGCAAAGGTTATGTTTTCGGGAAAATCCTCAAACAGGTCAAAGTAATTTTCAGGTTGGTTGACCAATTTAATTGTCGAACCTTCTTTAATACCTAACTTTTTCGACAAAAGTGTTTTTGAATATCCTGCTGTTTTCATTTGTTCCGATTATTTTGTACCCCATTCCCAAAGTCCGTACAATACCTTTTTGTCCACGGGATGTCCCGATTGTTTCAAAGACAGTAAGATTTGTCCTCGATGATGGCTTTCGTGCGAAACAATATATCCCAAAAAAGCGGTTGGGTGCGGTTTGAATCCTTTAAGAGTTCCAACCCCCAAAGATTTTTTCAATAGGTTAGAAAGGGCTTATCCGCTTTCCAAAAGTCCCTCGGTTAAATTGCACTTGATGATGCTTTCTTTTTTCAATGTTATCTGTATTGTACATTAATTCCGGCAAAGCTGCTTTCAACCACATAAGCCAGATATTGTGAGCAATTGGTTCGCCAACTGTCTGTCCTTTGAGGCTGAAATTGCCGATGGATTTTCAGCGTCTATAGCATTCAATATATAGATATCTATCCCATTGTTAATTTCCGAAGTGTCGATTATCTGTTCCATTGTTGATTTTTTCAGCTTGCCGCTAACGATTGTACTTGCGTGTGGGCCGGATTAAAAACAGTAAATTGTCCACCGTGATAGAGCTAAATTATGAAACCTTCACTAAATATTTACTTTTCACCCGGCCATTACGCAAACATTTTGATGCCAGCCGGAGGGTCTTGACCATTCATTTATGCGTAGCATTTATTTTGTCCAGCTGAATGAGATATCCCGTGTCTCTTCGATTGATAAAATTTAATCTGCTAAGGACTCAGAGATTTTGTGGTGCCCATTTAAAATCCTTTCGCTTTCCTCCGCGCTGGGTTCTAGTGACCAATTTCCCTTTTCAGAAGTCCCGCCAAGAATAATCCCGTCTTTTCGGGGAAACATGTAAAGTAAATTGTCATCGGAGGGAAGTACGTATGAATAATTGATTTCGGCTTGAGGCAACAATACAGTTAGTTGCCCTTTTACCGGAATTATTTCTTTGTCATTAAATAATTTGCCAGCTCCCAACCCGGTACAATTCATTATCACCTTCTCCGGCAATTGAGAGATTGGTTGAAGGGAGTCAAAGTGTTTAACTTTTAGTTTGCCACCAGCGAGATAAAAATCTTCTAAAAGTGCGTTTAGATAAATCGGAGGTTCTATCATCATTGTGCTGATTTCCGTCACATCTGGAAACCCAAAGTAAGTCTTTGCATTATTGTGTTCCTTATATCCCGGATATAAATCCTTTCCACCGGGGAAATCAAAATTACTTCCAAGGAAGTAATCCCTAATCCACCACACACCATATTTATCGCCAACAAAATCTTGAAAAATTCGGTGCGAAATTTTAGATGCCATATTAAACTGAGCCATAAATTCATTCCCAGCCTTGTTGTCTTCATAGACAGAGACTGGAGCCCACAGTGCACCTGCAATGTTGGATGTGGTTTCCGGAGGTAGGTCTTTAGCATATATCGTAACCTGAAAACCTTTGCGTTGCAGAAGCCTTGCTGTAGAAAGACCAATTACCCCACAACCAAGAACAGCAAAAGAAGTTGCTTGAGTTTGCAGGGCTAAATCAACCGCTAATGTTGCCGTTCCCCAGGAAAGTGATACACCGCCACCCCCATGTCCATAATTATGAATGATAGTTTTACTACTTAACCGTTCTGACTTTAGGATGAACCCAGAAGGACGAAATGGCCTTAATCCAACAACAGTCCTGATTACTCGGTCCGAGGAAACATTGACGGGTTTCAGACTTAAGTCATGTGATTGAAAATGTTTGAGGCTAATCAACCGGCGCGAACCATAACCGAAACTTGCTCCAACAGCAGCTGTTAATCCGGCCACTTTTAGAAACTTTCTTCGGTTAACATGTGTCTGTTCGTTCATGATTTTAGTTTGATTGTCTTATTGGTAATATACAAGGTGTCCTTTTTTTTTAATCACCTGTCAAACATATTATCAGTCTCAGAGTGTTGACTCACCTAAATTTCTCAAAGTCAATTTGTTCCAGTTGTCCTTGAAGTTGTTCCTTGCCACCGTGGAGAACTTTTGTTGATAAGTTCTCAACCGTTTGTTTGAAAACTACTTTGTCCGACCGTATGGCTGGCAACGGTAAATTGTATGAGTAGTGGCAGGCTGCGGGTTTCTTTTTGGTCAGATCGCTTCATAGTTTGAGCGGGCTGCAAACCGTGATATTTAAAACACATTGCCTGCCATTACTTATACAAAATGTTGGGCATCGTTACATTTTCTCTTCCCGACATTAACCATGATATCAAAATTCCGTATATCAAAGTTTTATTTTTCAATTGTTAAAATAACGCTCTTGTCAGCAATCAATATTGGGTAATCAGAGATAGGAATTTGCTTGAAAAAATGTTTGTTTTTTTCTCTTCTCCAGTTCGATGCAGGAATGTTAAATACTTCTCCTGTGATTATATCAACATATACGGGTTCTTTGAAATAAGCATTTGTGACAATAAAATCGTAATCTTGTTTATTTTCAACATTACTTGGGATACACTCCTTATCCCAAATGGCAAACACCT
>JBGTMS010000029.1:0-17904 GCA_041743425.1 Zeaxanthinibacter sp.
GCGGCCTATTCCGGCGTACAAACTTCAATTGGTAAAACAGACAACGGAGGCCATTGCAGCAACTGGGGAAGCTGGCCCAACAATTAAAAGTTAACAACCATCCACCGGACGGAGGCCTTTTTACAAGGTCTCCGTTTTTTATATATCGGTCCGGATTTATTAGAAGCATGTAGGAGCCAATCCTGGATTGAACGCCCCGGTCCCATAGTGGAGATTTAATCCGTCGTCCACTTTTATAAGGACCGCCTCGCAACTCTTCAGATCGGAATTCAAAACAATATTTTCGGACTCCGACCCATCGACTATTTCAATGGCCACGGTATTTGGTGGAAATTTCCACAGGTTGTGCGCATATAGGAAAAGGTCATTCGGTTTGTTGGGATTCAGCAGTTCCTATAATTTGATGACTTAATTGTGTGTGTATCATCGCCGTAAGTAATAAAATTAATTGAATCACAAAAGAATGTTTTAGGGTTAAACGTTACACTTTTATAATCTACTGGTGTATCTTATGGTATTCCTCCTTTATTAGGATATTTTGATACAGTACCACCCACTTTTTTGAATTGTCTCTATAGAGCAGCTCATAATTGCTGTTGATAAACAGGACTATATCTCGGAGCAGGTTTATTTGCAAACTCGATTTTAAACCAATCTTGCCATTACCGGCAGCAAAGTGCCATGTTCCAATGGTCGTGTAGCGGGAATATCAGAGAGACGCCAGTATTGCCTCCCGAACAATAAATAGCTTCTTGGGGGCGCTTTTGGTTGTGACTTGAATATTCGATACTTCATGAAGTTCATAAATTACAGGAAGTGACACGAGTTCGACCAAGTCTTCCGAGATCAATATATTAACATCAAGCTTGCTGCATTCTTTTTCTATAAGCGCCGTTTCATAGAGAGCCTCTCCATGAAAGACAATCTGACTTTTTGCACTGCCCACCTCACCGCATATAACATCACCAACATGAATACTTGCCCTGAATTCGGGTAATTTCCCGTATTTTGATAGATACTTTTCCTGCTGGTTTTCTATCTCCGCGTTTATCCGGAAAAAACATCGAATACAGTCGGCATTCCTTAAGCCTCTTTTAACAGACCAGCTTATCACGACCTGGTCACCTACATAACGATAAATCTGGCCGCCTGAGTTCAGGATGCATTTTGTGATATCAAAGTAGAACTCCTTTAAATATTCATAATAACCACGGGAAGTCATTTCCTCTGCCGCAGAAGTAGAAGACTTTTGGTCTAAAAACATAAAGATTCGCTGTTCTTCCTTAGGAATGTGATATTTTCCTGTGAGATAGTTAAGAAACACTCCCTGTCCCATTTTCCTACTCATTTCCCTTGTGAAGATTATGGTAGCTACAGAGATCAGCGAGTAGAGTATTATAATCTTGAAATCGCCTTGGACCAAAAAATACTGGAAACGTGGTGACTTAAAATTTTCGGTGAAACTTAGATTATAATACCAACTTTCATTAAAGTTTATTACAAAGATTATAAGGAGTATAAAAATGAATAAATAGGTGATGGTCTTCAACATCACTGTGGTAATGAACGAGAATCTTCTTTTTATCGCAGTAAAAACGTGAAGTTCAAAAAGCGCCACTAAGATTCCGCCTATGAGACCAATTGCAAATCCGTTCAGAAGTGCTACTCGATTCTTTAGTTGACCTGCACTTATAGGATAAAGAAAGCCCAAAAAGATGCCAATAACCACAATTATTGCGATTATTCTCTGCTGCTCAATTCTATCTCCCCTGGAGTTCATAATTGGAAATAAGGCTTTAACAATTTTTCTGAAATTTCAAACAATTCTAATTCATCACGTTTCCCCTTGAGACGGATGTTTCCACAGGATTTAAATTGAAAAATTTCAGGAAGTTTCAAGCGATATCTCAAATGTGCGGATACCAGCAAATCGCGTCCAATAATCTTGCATTGGTCCATTATCCTTGAGGTAGTATTCATCACGTCTCCAAAAAATACAAGGGGACTCTTTATTTCCCCAATCTCCCCACGTACCACGCTTCCAATATGATAGCCAGCGATAAACTTTGGTATAAAGCCATATTTGATGTAATAGTACTCGTGCCCTTCAGCGATTCCCTTTTTACATTCGAAAAATGCACGGATGCAATTGGCATCATATATTCCGTTTTTAGGCGTCCATGAAATTACAATAGTATCTTCGACATACTCATAAATAGCACCCTTTCGATCCAAAATGGGCATTGTTATATCGTGAATGAAATCTGCCAGAAACATATGATATTTAAGTCTTCCGACCTTGTGTATTATCTGATCCGAATTTCGGATGCTCATAAACATAAAAATCCTTTCTACTTCATCAGGCTTAAAGTGTTTCCCTGTAATGATATCCCACATCGTCTCCCGACCGATTTTATTTATCATTAAAAGACTAAAATTGATAATGAATGCAAATGCAACGGTGTATATTATTGCTACACCAAAGTCCTCTTCAAAAAGATAAAATCGGAATTCGTCACTCGCCAGAACTTCTGAGAATCCCATATTTAGGCGTATCATCCTGGATACAAGCAAAACAATGAAAACTATAATGGTTATAAGTAAAATATAGATAAAAGAGCGAACGATCACCAGTTGAATAAATTTAATCCGCCTGCCGCGCTTGGGGAACACGTAAAATTCCAAATAGGATATTAGGCAACCTACCAGGATACCAATAATAAATGTATTGATGTGAGGGTAGAGTACGTGAAAGCCATCGGAAAAAGAAGAATAAATTAAGCCTAATAACGCGCCAATCAGGATAATCGCGGCAATAGAAGAATGTTTTTTGGTACGATAGTTAAGATTTTCCAATGAAGTAGTACTTAGTTTTCTCTCCTTCTAATTTACTAAAATAACCAGGAGTCAGACCATCCGCACTGAGAAGAAATGCAGTGTCCGTCACAAATAAAGCAAAAACAGGGGTGGCGTTGGCTAAAGGAGATATTTATACCCAGTTCCGTTTTAGATGTAGCCAACTCCCGGGCTGACAGCAGGGCAGAATCCACAACAGATTTCATTTATAAACTTAAAATTGTGGAAGAAGAAGCTGATGAAACTATTTACTGGTTGGTACTTTTCCAGGAAGTACTTAATCCCGGTAAAAATGATATTCAGACACTTATTAAGGAGGCTAATGAACTTCTGGCCATTGTAGTGGCATCAATTAAAACCCTTCGAAAAAAAGAAAGAAAGGATTGCTGATAATTCCATTTTCAATTGATATTGCCAACCTCTTACCTCGTAATTCGTACTTTATTTGAGCGCCGTAGTTAAACCATCGATCAACTGTTGAATTTCCTCCATGCTGGTATAATGCAAAAAGGAAATCCTCAACACGCCGGGATCCACAGGGATTCCCATATCCATTAGCGGACGCATAGCATAAAAATTTCCTGCCCCCAACATCAATTTGTGATCCGTCAGGGTTGTATATACGGCTTTCAGATTTTTAGACCTGGGTAGGATGGATACCGTGGGTGCCCTATCTTCTGCCTGGACAGGGCCAACGATTCGAACATCATCCCTGTCATTTAAAAAATCGAGCAGCTTCACTAAAAGCGCCTGTTCGTGCCCGTGAAACAAAGCATTAAGTGCCCTGCTTTTTGCGACAGGGACCGTTTCTTTCTCAAAATGGTGTGCATAAACCGCATCAAAATAATCCAAAACTCCACTGACGGCCCCTATTTGTGCATGATCAGGTCCGGCTGGTGTCACCATGTTCCTGGGAACTCCTGCTTTGAAAAAATGAGACTGGTTTTCCATTTTCATGATAAGTTGCTTGCTGACATACATCAGGCCCAGATGAGGTCCAAAGGTTTTGTACAGCGAAAAAAGATAAATGTCGACTCCCAGGTCCTTTATGTCCGGTAAGCCGTGTGGGGCGTAGGCAACACCATCCACTACCGATAAGGCTCCCTGGGCATGAGCCATCTCACTGATTTCCCTGACAGGGTTAATATGGCCGATCAGATTTGAACAATGCGGGAATGCCACCATTTTAGTGCGGCCGGACAACAACATTTTTAAATCTCCTATATGCAACACGCCTGTTTCCTTATGCACATGCCACTCGACAATTTTGATTCCTCGTTCTCCTAGTTTCCTCCATGCCCCGGCATTGGCTTCATGGTCCTGACATGACACAATGATCTCATCCCCATCCTGCCACATGGCACGCATCGCGTTGGCCAGCACATACACATTCTGTGATGTGGATGGCCCAAAATGTATTTCCGTGGCATCCACGTTCAAATACTCAGCCATCCGGCTATATGAAGTGTCCATCATTTCCCCCGCGCGCAGTGATGCCGGATACGCATAGTAGGGCTGCACCTTGTTTTTCTGATAGAATTCGGTGAGAAGTTGAATATATTGATGGCAAGGATAGGATCCGCCGGCATTTTCAAAAAATGCCCAACCCTTTAGGGTGGGTTCGGAAAAAGCAGGAAATTGGGAGCGTACAAAAGACAGGTCGAGTTTCATATAAGAAGGATTTACCAGGCAAAAAATGCGATTGGCAAAGTACAAACTACGAATTTAGAAATACAAAATATAATTTGTGGAAACTGGAGTATTGGCTCCAGTAATAAACCGACATATCAGGAGACGTATATTCATCGTAAATGCGAATCACGTGTTCCGACCCCTGTGAGCGTGACTTTAATGCTCAGCATTAGCGGAGGGACATAGTACTATTATTCTAATTTAATGCGCTTACTCTACCCATATTTTCCATGGCGCCCGATATGGTGGCTGAAGATAATACTCCTGCTCATTTATATTCAATATGCGTTGCTCATCCTGATCCCACTCCAGCTTCTTACCACTTCGGTAAGCTATATTCCCCAAGTGGGCTACCAGGGCGGCATCCCTGCCCATCTCAATAGTGCAGTTGGGATCCTTTCGCGATTTGATGCATTCCAGGAAGTTCCTGGTGTGAGCATCCAGACCGTTTTCCCAACTCCTTCTTGGAGGGATGGCTTCCATAAGATATTTCCCGTCTTCCTGAAGTGGGAGGACCTTCCAACTTGAGCGGTTGATCGCCA
Source organism: Zeaxanthinibacter sp. (assembly GCA_041743425.1). Classification (GTDB taxonomy): domain Bacteria; phylum Bacteroidota; class Bacteroidia; order Flavobacteriales; family Flavobacteriaceae; genus JTS-RE37. The sequence continues at coordinate 5,091 of JBGTMS010000029.1, forward strand.
AGATACCCTTCTCCCCGATAAAGGCAACTCCCGGCTCGCCGCTTTCATCAAGGTAAGGAGAGGTTCCCATGGCCATGAATTGCTCCCAGATAAAACTGAAATCACCAAAATCATACACAGCGGTCAGCGTATCAGGTGTTTCTGCAGCATCTTGCGGGAATGCCAGCTTGCCACCGATAGACACCACGGAAAGCGGAGCCTTTACTTTCATTCCTGCCAGCACCATATCAATCATATGAACCCCCCAGTCTGTCATCAGACCCCCTGCGTAGTCCCAGAAATATCTGAAGGAGCCATGAAAACGATTCTCATTAAATGGTCTTTGGGGTGCCGGACCCAGCCATCGGTCATAGTCGACACCTTCCGGTGGGGAACCATCAGCAACCACTTCAAATCCGCGGCCGTAGTTTACATCAGCCCAGGCTTTTACCTGACGGATACCACCCAATTCACCACTTTCAAGATAGGCCAGGGCGGCCTGCCAGTGGGGATCACTTCGCTGCCATTGTCCGACCTGCACCACGCGATTGTATTTCCTGGCTGCCTTTACCATGATATTGGCCTCGGCAATACTATTTGCAATCGGCTTTTCTACGTAGATATCCTTTCCAGCGAGGCAGGCATCGGTAAATTGTTTACAATGCCAGTGATCCGGTGTGCCTATGATTACTGCGTCCAAATCTTTTTTGCTGAGCAGGTCTTCGTGCCTGTTAAATATCTCGGGGCGTCTGCCGGTCTCTCTTTCCATTTCCGAGGCCCTTCGATTGAGTAAGGTCGCATCCACATCGCAGAGGGCAATGCAACTGGTACCCGCATTTTTAAGAAAAGAATTCAGATCGGCCCACCCCATGCCATTTACGCCGATCAGGCCGATCCTTACCTCGGTTCCTTTATTATCAGCAGCTCCCTTTGCCTTCCCGAATGGGAACGCCGTGGCCACAGAGGCAACCCCGAGCGTTTGAATAAATTTTCTTCTATTTCCCATAACCGGTGTCTTTTTTAATCCTCCTTCGCGTCCCGCTTCGGCGGAAGAGAAGATGTGGTCTAATTATCCGATCCTTGGGTCGGAAAAAGGGTTCAGGGCTTGCCCTGGGGTTAAATACCACATATTGAAAATAACTATTTTTTTAATACCGTAAAAGATACCATCTGACCATGAGGTCGCTTGCGCGATAATTACTATGTATAAGTTCGGACCAAAGATTGGGGCAATGGCGACAGGACAGCTCGTCCGGATCGAAGACGCAATTTCAGGTATGAGACCTTCAGTATGAAATGGAAGTACTTATTCTTTGACTTTAATCAGTACCGCTTCGCAACTCTTCAGGTCTGAATTCAGGATAATATTTTCGGAAGTGGTATCATCCCTGATTTCAATGGATACGGTATTTGGAGGAAATTCGCCAAGGTTGTGAGCATAGAGGAACAGGTCGTTCGCCTTCCCGTTGTCCAGCAAAAGTTCGAAAGGTTCTTTATTGTACGTCAGTGAATGGCGTGATACAATGGCTTCCCCATTCAGGTAAATGGAAACGATGTCGCCATCCTTTCTTCCATGATCCCATAAGTTGATGCGGATATGTTCGTTGTCTACGGTTAACTCGCTGACGTAGTTGATATTTCTGCCATCGAAGGTTTGTCTTGGAGAGTCCTCGACAGTAATGGCTGCTGGTGTTGCGACATGTTCGCCGTCTGATCTTTCTTTCACCATGGTAAAAAATGGCGTCGCAAATTTGGCTATACTGGTTTTATCATCCGGGAATAATTCAATGGCCATCACTCTGTAATTGCTGCCCGCCTGCAACCCCTTATCCACTCTCACCCCGCTAACCTCGCCACTGTTCGGGAATACCCCAAGTTCCTGGGCTACCACATCATCTTTGATAAGATAAAACTTGATCGAACGTGAGGCAGGTATATTCTGTGTTTTCCATTTGATTTCAACACTACCCGGTATGGTCCATACCGTTGCATGGTCCGGAGAGGTGATAGTGATGGAAGACCGCGATTTGCCAGGCGTAGTACTGAAATTCAGATAACTCGCGAAGGCCGGAGTGTAACCCAATAGAAAGGTTATCATCAAAAGCATCCGGAGTCCGGAGAAGCAAGACGGCCGATATTTTAAATCCAGCATAATGGGATTCTGTAATAATTCATACACTTACTTTAACCTGATTAAAATCACGCCAATCCAGCTTATTAAGCGTAACTCGTTAGTACAGAAACGATAAAGTAATGGCCATATTGTTGGTAGGGACTACTGGACAGAAGTACCAGGATCCCGAAGAATAGGTTCATTGACAAATGCAATCCCTCTAAATATCATAGGTCACAGATGTGCTAGATCATAAAAATAATGATGTATAAGGACCAAAGAATACAGCCACAGCAGATGGCATACAGGATATATGTAGGGGTAGATTTTTTGGACATTTGCTACATTCTTTTGTCGTTAAAAGTTGCGATCCGGGGATTGAATTCAATTTATGCAGTTAGAAACTTGCTTTGCAAGCACTGCCATTCGCTAATACCAACAATTGTGCCGATCATTTCGAATTCTTGTCCTGAACAGAAGGTTATTCATAGGTTTTAAGCTTGAAATTCCAATGAATCCGTTTAAAGAGTCCTATATACAGAAAGAGCTTCAGGTGCCGGACATTTAATTTCTGTTTGAATTTCATAGATGAAGTGTTGAAATAAGCAGTAATGCTGTACATTACCGGGTATCCCTTTTTTTCCAGTAGCCTATAGCAGTGGTATCGAAGATACGGCGCCAGATTCTTACCTCTGAAGGCCTCAAATGTATACATATTAAGCAGATAGGCTTCTCCTTCTTTAAGTTCAAATTTTCGATGCTTATACACAAAATCGTTCAATTCGGCGAACATCAAAGCCGCAATCTCTCCTTTATATCTCACACCAATACACAGCTGGCCCCCTTCTACCGCCTGCCGTATTTGCGCGCCATCCATCCCCATAATATTATTCAGAATCATGGTTTCTTCAGGAGATATTTCTGCAATATTATAATTTTCGTTACCCCCCCGGATGACTGGTTCACTGATTTTCAGGAGTCCCTCCTGTTCCCAATAATAGGGGTCAATGTCCAGTCCGAAGCGGGGCAGGAAATTTCGGAGACTAAAGAGAAATAATCCATGGCTGAGTCGCTTTCTTGCCATTTGAAACTTGTAGTACTTTTCCTTTTCCAGCGGTTTGGTCATGCTACTTGATTTAACCCCTGCCGTATCCGGCTGCGGATGAATTTAATCCTAATTTTTCACGTAACTCGTACGGGGTCATAATTTCTCTGGCATGTGCGTCGGCCAGCATATGTATCCTCTTTAGCAGGGAATGATTGGTGGCGAGTTGGGTCCGCTCATCATCATACCATATATTATCTTCAAGACCGACACGGACGCCGGCACCGATCGCGATTGCAAGGGAATTCATCATTAGCTGTGCATTGCCGATACCCGCCAGACTACAGATCGAATTTTCAGGAAGATCATTCATCATAACCCCGGTATGAAGCAGGTTTGCCTGGGCACAGGCTATATTGCCGAATAAGAGATTGAAATAGTAGGGAGGACTGATTAAATTACGCTTTTGAAGGAAGCCGGCATAATTGATCATCCCGCTGTCAAAGACCTCCAGTTCCGGTACGATTCCCCGTTCCTTCATAATGCCTGCAAGGTCCTGGATCATTTCGGGACTGTTTACACTGGCTATCGAATTAAAATTCAGTGAACTTAAAGTCAGACTGCCCATATCCGGCTTCAAACGCCCTTCAAGAAATAATGAATCGGAACGTTCTTCCAGTTTATTAAAATTCCGCCCGCTCAGCGAAACACAGATCACAAGATCCGGGGCAAATTCCCGGATCCCACCGATGATTTCCGCATAGATTTCCTTTCTATAAGTTGGAATTTCGGATTCCGGGTCCCTTGCGTGGAGGTGTACCATGGTTATTCCAAGATCGCAGGCCATGCGAACATCTTCAATGATCTCAGGAACGGTCACCGGAACATGAGGCGTCATTTTCTTGGTGGGTATCATCCCGGTAGGGGTAAAGTTAATGACTAACTTTTCAGACATAGATCGGACTTATTCCTACAAAGGACTACATTAATAAGCTATGTGAGTCAAATTTACTGCTATATTAGACCAAGCTTGCCATTTTTAGGTTGATCGGATATGCACAAGGCAATAGACAGTAAAGGTGGAGGACCAAATGGGAGGAGGTCATCCTTTATGATAGTTCTTTTATACCAAAGTACTGCGTACAGAAAAACGGACGAAAGATTTTATTGACAATAAAAGCGCCCCCTCAAAAATTAAAAAAATCAGGCCATTACTTTTGTCAGGGCTTTGTTGAACTGAACTACCTGTTCAATAGTACCGGTACTGATTCGTGCCCAGTCCAGCATGGGCGGAAAGGGCCGGCCGATGAGGACATTTTCCTTGCGCATAACAGTATTGAGTTCATCAATGGGCCTTCCGCTTTTAAAAAAGATAAAATTTGTGTGGGAGGGAATATATTCCAAACCAAGATTATCCAAAGTTTTATATATAAGTGATTTGGCTTCCATATTCTTCTGCAGACTGAATTTATAAAAATCATCATCTTCAAGGGCGGCCTTGGCAGCCTCAATGGCGAGGATATTGCTCATGGCCATAACGCCTTCTTTCAGACGTCTGGCGGTATCCGGAGAGGCCAACAGATAACCTATTCGTAAACCAGCCATCCCGTACACCTTGGAAAAAGTTCTCGATACGATGACATTTCTCCCTTTTTTTACCAATTCCACCATTGAAGGGTAGTCGGGTTCTGTTATATAATCGTAATAGGCTTCATCACTGAACATCACCGCTTTTTTGTCATGTGACATGCAGAAATCCATGAGCGCATCTTTATTCAAAAGTGTGCCTGTCGGGTTATTGGGATTACAAATAAAAACAAGACCGGTTTTGGTATTAATTTTCATGGACATCGCGTCCAGGTCGTGTTCCATAGCGCTGTTCAAAGGGACGCTATGGACGGTTGCGCCAAAATTTTTGGCGTAGGACATAAGAGCGTTAAAGGTGGGGTCCGCGGCTATGATTTCACCTCCATTATTTCCATACAACAGGCCGGCAAGATGCAGGCCTTCCGTTGAACCTCCGGTGACCACTACATGATCCTTGGTCAACCCTTCTTTTTCTGCTATTGCCGCCACCAACCCGGACAGGGCCTCAAATGGATAACGACATGCAATGTCAAAAGAGTTTGAAAGGACCTCCCTAACCCTCTTTGAAGGGCCAAAGGGATTCTCATTGGAGTTTAACTTGATGGGTTGGTCACTATCAGTGTATCTCCTGTTTTCTTCCATAGACAGCAGGTCGAGGCCGCCAAAAAGTGCAAATCCTCCGGAGAGTCCAACGGTCCGAAGCCATGCCCTTCTATCTGTGTTTTTCATAAAATTAAATTATGAAAAAAAGATACAAATAATAAATGAATGAGGGGATGAAACTCATCCATTCCTCTGCTTATTATAGTCTGTAGTGAATGCAGGGGTTTATATGCGGTGCAGTGTATTGGAAAATAAAATAGAAAAGATCAACAAAACCATCGCAAAATTTACGGTAACTGCAATGATCTTTTTTTCATCGGTTGGGGCCGAAATCCCTTTAATAATAAAAAAAGAGCCGTAAATGCCCAGCAATCCTGAGAGAATGACCGGCAACCCGAAAAGGTATCGGGATAATCCGGGATCAAAATTGATGATGACACTTAGTGCCGCCAAGGCTAGCAAAATCAGGATAAGTATACTCACCTGGTAGGATCTTTCAATGTAGTGGGTCTGGCTATCCATTTCTTTTACTTTAATTATTTATTTCCTAGATCGTTTTTATATTTGCTCGCAGGCCTTCCATGATTCCAATGATATTTCGAACCGTTTCTTTCCTGTAATGCTTGATCAGGATATGCGGAATCCGGATGGTTGTAAATCCATTCTTAAAGGAGTGCATGGTTTGCTCAAGGTCATTCATGGCTTGCTCATGGGTGAGCATTTCATACTCACTGTCTATTTCTATGTTGAGTTTGACACGGGAAATGGCAATGTCAACCGATTTTTTGCCATCCCACCATTCAAGCATTGGGTTCACTCCGGCTTGCTTCAGACCATAGTATAACTGCACCGCCTGAACCGGCGTATTATTAATTTCCATTATTTTCAGAATACGCACCTTATGTTGCAGGCACAATTCCACTCCAATGGTATCCATGGCATTTCTATGATCCACGTAACTCAATTCTCTGTTACATTCCAAACAATTCATCAATGGGGCACTGTTAGATTTGGGACTATTATAACCCGGAGAAAGTCGGAATATTATAATGTTTCGATATACAGCAGCCAGATTTTAGATAAACGACCATTTATTAGATGAACGGCACTAACAGGGAGATCCGGGAGTTAATTTTTGGAGGCAGAACCATGTATTCGGGAAACCCGTTATATTTATCCCAAATTGATATACTATTTTCAGTTATAAGGGTATGTCCAAAAGATTTGGTCCCGGTATTCTTGTTGCCGCCGCCTTTATAGGGCCAGGAACCGTTACTTCATGTACTATGGCCGGAGTGGATTTTGGCTATTCATTGCTATGGGCCATGCTTTTATCTATTTTGGCCACCATAGTACTTCAGGAAATGGCAGCCCGACTGGGTATTCTTTCACAGAAAGGGCTGGCCGATGTTCTCAGGGACGTATTGGTAACCCCCTGGATCAGGCGGCTGGTACTGGGGATGATTCTGTTGGCAATTGTTCTGGGTAATGCAGCATATGAAGGAGGTAATATCGGAGGGGGTACGCTGGGTCTGGAGGCGATTTTCGGGCATGGCCCCGGAGCAGTGTATCCATGGCTTATAGGCCTGATTGCATTTCTATTACTTTACCAGGGAAATTACAAGGTCCTGGAAAAAGTATTCATCACCCTGGTGGGGGTCATGAGTCTTTCCTTTCTGCTTACGGCCTTCATTACAAAGCCGGACCTTGGTGCAATAGTGAAGGGTTTGTTTATTCCCGCAATCCCGGAAGAAAGCCTGTTGACAATCATTGCCCTGGTTGGGACGACCATTGTGCCCTATAACCTTTTCCTGCATGCCGCACTGGTTAGTGAAAAATGGAAATCTCCTGAAGACCTTCCGGCGGCCAGGCTGGATGCGATGGTTTCCATTGTGATAGGCGGCCTGGTTTCTATGTCCATCATTATCGCAGCGGCGGCGATTCCAACACAGGAAATAAAAACTGCTCTGGACCTGGCCAAAGGGTTGGAGCCGCTTTATGGTAACGCGGCCAGATATTTCATGGGGACAGGACTTTTTGCGGCCGGAATTACATCGGCAATCACAGCGCCGCTAGCAGCGGCTTATGTCGCCAATAGTTGTTTTGGGTGGAAAGCAGGATTAAAGGACCGACGCTTCCGGGGAGTCTGGATCCTGGTACTGTGCGCAGGTGTCGCCTCATTATATTTTGGAATTACTCCCATTGCGATCATCAAATTCGCTCAGGTCGCCAATGGCCTGCTCCTTCCGATTATTGCAATTTTATTATTGTGGCTGGCCAACCGGCCCGCAATAATGGGGGAAAACAGAAACAAGCATTGGCAAAATCTCCTGGCAGGAATAATCATTCTGCTGGTAGTTCTGTTGGGTGTAAAGAGTATTATAAAAGTATTGGGCTATATTTAAATGAGTACTTTGAAAATTGATATTAATTGTGATGTTGGGGAGGGATTCGGCAATGAAGCTTCCTTATTTCCCTTTATCACTTCCTGCAATATTGCCTGTGGCGGACATGCCGGTGATATGGCAACCATGCAACGTGTCCTTCAGCTGGCAACAAATCTCAACGTCAGGGCCGGGGCGCATCCGTCTTATCCTGACAGAGTTCATTTTGGCAGAAATTCCATGAGTCTCCCTGAACATGTTTTAGCTGCAACGATAACAGAACAAATCCAAACTTTTACCAAGGCGGCAAAAGGGGTAGGAGTGAAAATGCATCACATCAAAGCGCATGGCGCGCTCTACAATGACATGGTCGCAGACAGGGAGTTGGCACTGGTTTATCTAAAGGCAATACGTCCTTATGTCGGCGATTCCCTCCTTTATGTGCCTTATGGCTCAGTAATTTCCAGGGAAGCCATCTCAATGGGATTTAATATTGTACTGGAAGCTTTCGGGGATCGCCTTTATAATGAAGATCTGAGTTTGGCATCCCGTAATTCCCCTGGTTCTGTGATTTCAGATCCCGGCAGGGTACTCGCACAGATCGTGTCCATAGCGCAGCATAAAAAGGTGATTACTCCGAAGGGCGCCGAAACAGGAATTGAGGCCCGGACCTTCTGTATCCATGGTGATACCCCATCCGCATTACAAATATTGATGTATCTTAACTCAGAATTACCCAAGTATAACATTACACTGGAAAAGTGACTTCATATCCTATTGTGATTAAACCCTTTGGAGAGCAGGCACTGCTTGTCGAATGGCCTGAAATGGTTGATGAGGCCATACTTTATGATATTCTGAGGTTTCACAATCACCTTAAATTCAATTGCCTGAATGATCCCTTATGGGAATTCGTTCCGGCTTACAATTCCCTCGCCATCATTCACAGGGATCAGCCTATAGATTACGAAGTACTCAGGCGACAGTTGAAAGACTGGTATAAGGAAAGGAAGGAAGCGGAACACATTGACCATTTCATCTGGAAACTACCGGTTTGTTACGATCCGGAATTCGGATCAGATCTTGACGATGTAGCCCGGATCCTCAATAAAACGGTAGAAGAGGTGATACAACTTCATTGCTCGGTAGAATATACCGTTTTCGGGATTGGGTTCCTGCCTGGTTTTATGTACTTAGGCGGCTTGGCTGAATCGATGGAAACCCCCAGAAAGGATACCCCCCGTTTGCTCGTTCCGAAAGGATCTGTAGGACTTGCCGGAAAGCAGACCGGAATTTATCCCCAGGACTCTCCCGGAGGTTGGAATATCATCGGTAAATGCCCCATCCCAATATTTAACGGAAACAATCCGCATCCCTGTTTCGCGCGGGTTGGTGACAAGATCCGGTTCTATCCAATTACAAAAGGAGCTTTTGATCTCCACAAAATAGAAGCAGAGGTAGGTATCTTCAAGATTGATAAAAAGGAATGGAATGCTTAGGGTAACGCACGCCGGATTTTTCTCAACCATTCAGGATCAGGGTCGTTTTAATATGAGATCTCAGGGTGTTCCACTGTCGGGAGCGATGGATCAATATTCTGCGGCAATGGCAAACAGGCTGTTGGACAACGAAGAATCATCGGCAGTTCTTGAGATAACAATGACGGGTCCCACCCTGTCCTTTGAAGCAGATACGTACATTTCCATCACCGGAGCGGAAATGTCAGCGCACCTCAATGGCGTGTCTCTGCGAAATTACAGGATCCATAAAGTACATTCAGGGGATGTGCTTTCTTTTGGCAAACTGATAAATGGGTTCCGTGCCTATCTGGGAATTAAGAAGGGGTTCTTGACGCCAATTGTCCTGGGCAGCCGGTCATACTATAAACCCCTGACCCCCCTGAACAGAATTAAGGATTATATGGAAATTGAATATGAACAGGTAAGCAATTTTGAGCCTGTCCTCCTTGATATTCGACCTGAACCTTTTCATAAGGAATACGAACTTAAAGTGAAGAAAGGGCCTGAATACGAGCTGCTTCAGGATAGGCAGTTGGAATTATTGTTTTCAAGGGAATTCTCTGTTGCCAAGGAAAATGACAGGATGGCCTATCAATTGGAGGAAAACATCCCGGGACACCGCAAAACATTGTTGACTTCAGCTACATTACCCGGCACAGTGCAGCTTACACCACTTGGAAAATTAATTTTGCTGATGAAAGACGGGCAGACCACTGGTGGCTATCCCAGGATCCTCCAGCTTTCTCAAAAAGCCATTTCTATTCTTTCACAGAAAAAATTTGGAGATACCGTCTCTTTTAAGTTGTATTAAGTGAAACAGGTCAACAGTATTGAATATGGTAAAAAATTGTCCTTATAATTCTGATATAGAGAGTTTTATATAAAATATATTTGAATTGAATTTGAACCTGTCTGCCCACAACTGCTCCCGGCCGGCGGGAAACTTTTATCTTTGACGTTCTTAAAAGGAGAACCATCTTCCGCATGAGATCAAAGAACCTGCATGGAGCTGAACCGATTTAGTAAGATCATAACACAGAACGATACGCAGCCTGCTGCGCAGGCCATGTTATATGCTATAGGCCTGGATGAAGAAGACCTGAAAAAGCCTTTTGTGGGCATCGGCAGCACCGGATATGAGGGTAATCCCTGCAATATGCACCTGAACGGGCTGGCCCTGAAGGTGAAGCAGGGTCTGAAAGAAAAGGATCTCATTGGGTTGGTCTTTAATACCATCGGTGTCAGCGACGGCATTTCTATGGGTACAGCGGGCATGAGATATTCCCTCCCTTCCAGAGATATCATTGCAGATTCTATGGAAACAGTGGTTCAGGCCATGAATTATGATGCCCTGGTCACTGTGGTCGGATGTGACAAAAATATGCCTGGGGCACTAATGGGTATGATCAGGCTGAACAGACCTTCGATTTTGGTATATGGGGGGACGATTGCGTCAGGCTGCCTGGGTGACAGGAAACTTGATGTCGTTTCAGCTTTCGAGGCCTGGGGAGAAAAGGTAGCCGGAAAACTTGGAGAAAAGGAGTTTAAGCAGGTAATTCAGAACGCCTGTCCGGGCGCCGGTGCTTGTGGTGGAATGTATACCGCAAATACAATGGCTTCTGCTATCGAGGCCCTGGGAATGGCTATGCCTTATAACTCCTCAAATCCCGCGATTGGCAGGGAAAAGGAGGCAGATTGTACAGAAGCCGGCAGGGCCATTCTTAACTTACTTGAAAAGGATATAAAACCCAGTGATATTATCAGCAGCAAATCGCTGGAAAATGCCATCAGGCTTATTACCATACTGGGTGGTTCGACCAATGCTGTTTTACATTTTTTAGCTATTGCGAAAGCCGCTGACATCCGATTCACTTTAGACGATTTCCAAAAAATAAGTGATACGACACCTTTACTCGCAGATCTTAAACCCAGTGGAAAATATCTTATGGAGGATGTTCACCGGGTAGGCGGAACTCCGGCAGTTATGAAATTTATGCTGGAGAATGATATGCTCCATGGGGATTGTCTGACCGTCACCGGACGGACCGTGGCAGAAAATCTGGCTGATCTGCCCGGTTTGACCGAAGGTCAGGAGGTATTAAAACCCCTGAGCCGGCCCATAAAGGCGACGGGGCACATCAGGATTTTGTACGGCAATCTGGCTGAGCAAGGCGCAGTAGCAAAGATAACCGGCAAGGAAGGTCTTGTATTTAATGGCCCGGCAAAAGTATTTGACGGAGAATTTATGGCGAATGAAGGTATTAGCCAGGGAAAAGTCGTAAAAGGTGATGTAGTGGTCATCCGATATGAAGGCCCCAAAGGTGGACCCGGCATGCCGGAAATGCTAAAACCAACATCCGCTATAATGGGTGCTGGGCTGGGAAAGGAAGTGGCACTGATTACCGATGGACGTTTTTCCGGAGGCACTCATGGGTTTGTGGTAGGCCATATTTGTCCCGAAGCCCAGGAAGGGGGTACCATAGGACTGCTGCAGGACGGTGACATAATAACTATCGATGCGGAAGCGAATCTCATCACAGTTGACCTTTCTGATGACGAATTGGTAAAGAGAAAGGAACAATGGCGGCAGCCGCCTCTGAAGGTGAAGAAGGGAAGTTTATATAAATATGCCAGAACGGTCTCATCAGCCTCGGAAGGCTGTGTAACTGACGTGTTCTGACTCCGTCTGTTGAATTGTGAAAGATGGACAATACAAAGGATTAACCTAATGTCTTGATTGACTATGGAAACACTGAAAGCAAAGAATACCGAAACCGCTGCGGCGACTGCTCTGAAGATAAGCGGGGCAGAAGCCATTATACATTGCCTTTTAGCGGAGGGAGTAGATCTGATATATGGCTATCCGGGTGGTGCCATCATGCCCGTTTATGATGAACTATATAAATTCCAAGACAAACTCACTCATATCCTCACGCGGCATGAGCAGGGTGCAGCCCATGCCGCCCAGGGGTATGCAAGGGTATCAGGGAGAGTTGGTGTGGCTATTGCCACTTCAGGTCCCGGGGCCACCAATCTTGTGACTGGTCTGGCAGATGCACAGATAGATTCTACACCCATTGTTTGTATTACCGGTCAGGTTACCCGGCACTTGCTTGGTTCTGATGCGTTTCAGGAAACAGACATTATAGGTATATCCACCCCGGTGACCAAATGGAATTACCAGATCACCAAGGCTTCTGAAATTCCGGAAATAATGGCCAAGGCATTTTATATAGCACGCTCTGGCAGGCCGGGTCCTGTTCTTATCGATATTACCAAGAATGCTCAATTTGATGAATTGGAATATACCTATGAGGCGTGTACCGGAGTTCGGAGTTACAACCCTGCACCTGAACCCTCCGCTGAGGCCCTCAGAACCGCTGCTGAATTAATTAATTCAGCACAAAAACCCTACATCGTATTCGGGCAGGGAGTCATTCTCGGGCAGGCGGAGGAGGAATTAAAAGCCCTGGTGGAAAAAACAGGAATTCCCGCCGCATGGACTATTTTAGGGCTATCCGCACTTCCAACAGATCATCCCTTGAATGTAGGAATGGTAGGAATGCATGGGAATTACGGTCCG
>JBGTMS010000030.1:0-17798 GCA_041743425.1 Zeaxanthinibacter sp.
AAGGGGTTAAAAGTAATGTGCAGGTACAGTAATAACAGCAATAAAAGTAGAATTTTATGCCGAGTGGTAAGAAAAGAAAAAGACATAAGGTAGCTACTCATAAGCGTAAAAAGCGCCGGAGAGCTAACCGCCATAAGAAAAAGTAGTTTTCATAACTACTTTTTCATTTTATACGTTCATTGACATAGAAATTCCAAAAAAAGGATTTCGACGGGTTAATACAACCTGTTAAAAATATTGTTTAATCAATTCGCCACCGGCGGATATAAATTGACTCAGGTGAATAGAGAATTAATCGTAAGATCCAATTCCAATGCCGTCGATTTTGCCTTATTAAAAGATGGAAAACTCATCGAGCTTCATAAAGATGAAGACACCAATAATTTCAACGTAGGTGACATTCTAGTAGCTAAAGTGCGAAAACCTGTCACAGGTTTGAACGCAGCTTTTGTGGATGTAGGCTATGAAAAAGATGCATTTCTGCATTACCATGATCTGGGACCTCAATTGTCCACCATGTTGAAATTTATTAAAAAAGTGAGTTCAGGTCACCTCAAGGATTACGGCCTGAAAAATTTTCCATTTGATAAAGACATTGACAAAAATGGCACCATTAATCAAGTTATCAAGGCCAATCAGTCTTTATTAGTGCAAATTGTGAAAGAGCCTATTTCAACCAAAGGGCCAAGAATAAGCTCAGAGCTTTCCCTTGCGGGACGGTATTTGGTGATGGTTCCATTTTCGGACCGAGTATCTGTGTCTCAGAAAATCGGAAGCAAGGAAGAAAAGGATAGGCTAAAAAGATTAGTAAGTAGCATCAAACCTAAGGGTTTTGGCGTTATAATCAGAACAGTTGCAGAAGGCAAAAAAGTAGCAGAACTGGATAAGGATCTTCAAAATTTGCTGGCCAAGTGGACAGCAATGTGCAAGAAATTGTATAAAGCGCCGACCCCATCCAAAGTGTTGATAGAGCTCAACCGGGCATCATCCATCCTCCGTGATGTTTTTAACGATAGTTTTACGGCTATTCAGGTAGATGATGAAACGCTTTATAACCAGATTAAAGATTATTTGCTGGAGATCGCTCCTGAAAAGGAATCGATCGTAAAGTTGTATAATTCTTCCGTTCCCATCTTTGAAAAATTTGGTATTGACAGGCAGATAAAGACGTCTTTCGGACGTACAGCTGTCATGAGTAAGGGAGCTTACCTCATCATCGACCACACAGAGGCCCTTCATGTGATAGATGTAAATAGTGGAAATCGCTCCAACAAGGCCAAAAATCAGGAAGATACCGCACTTGAGGTGAATTTACTCGCAGCCTCAGAAATTGCGCGACAGTTGCGTCTTCGCGACATGGGCGGGATCATTGTTGTAGATTTCATAGACATGATAAAGGCAAGTCACCGAAAGAAGCTCTTTGATCATCTCCGTAGTGAAATGAAGGAAGACAGGGCCAAACATAAAATTTTGCCGCCAAGCAAATTTGGGCTCATACAAATAACAAGGCAAAGGGTACGACCGGAGGTTAATATTAAAACCACTGAGGAAAATCCCAGTGGCAGTGGCCAGGAAGTTGAAGCGCCTATAGGCGTAATTGACAGGATTAATGAGGATCTTGAAAGATTAATGAAAGGTCCCGAGAAGGATAAGGGCATGGTGCTCAATACACATCCCTTTATTGCCGCCTACCTGTCAAAAGGCTTCCCCTCCATCCGTTCCAAGTGGTTTCTGGAGTATAAAAAATGGATAAAAATTCAACCGAGAGATGCCTATACCTATCTCGAATTCCGTTTTATAGATAAAGACGGCAATACCATTAACTAACCAAAAGCGATTCCTGAGAAGGGATCGCTTTTTTTGTTTTCTTATTTTTGATCCATTCCGGTAAAACATCAAATAAATAATAGTTCCTGTTCGGAAACCCATTCATGGAGCAAAAACCTTCCCTTTCTCTGGCCGAGGCCATCGCGAAACTCGAATATTATTGTGCCTATCAGGAACGATGCCGTGCCGAAGTCTCTAAAAAATTGATCTCTTTAAGTGTTTCTCCGGATATCAGTACTGCGGTTCTCGCCCACGTGATAAAGGAAAATTTCCTTAATGAAAGCCGTTTCGCCCTAATTTTTGCTCGTGGGAAGTTCAGACTTAAATTTTGGAGTCGGTATAAAATAACCACAGAATTGAAAGCTCGTCATATAAGTGAGAAGGATATTCAGGAAGCCCTGAAAGAGATAAACGGTCCTGTCTACTTAAAGGCATTACATACTCTGGCAAGGAAATGGTGGTCGCAAAATACAGAAAAAGATTTATCCCGGAAAAAGCCAAAGCTTGCGGCCTATCTTATAGCCCGCGGTTGGGAGAGCGATCTGGTGCATGATATGTTACGCGAAATACGACTTTAATTCAAGTTAGAACGATATGTTTGCTGTATCTCCGGAATGATCATTTTCAACCAAGTGATTCGGAGGTCTTAGATGGGTTCACGCAATTCTGAAGCGGTACCAACTACCCTTTTATTGGTTCTGGCATATTTCTCAGTCTTATCAATGGCCTGCTGGTTCTTCCATTCTATCCAAGTCTGACCCCTTAATCTGCGCATGAGATTGTCAAAATGACGCATGCCAAAAATGTTATACACTGCCTTGGCCAGGTTCGCTGGGTTTCTCGCGATTGCACGCAGACTCATGGAAAATCCCGGGGTGTGATATTTCATATGATGCCAGTAGCCCTCTGGGATGTATAATACCTCGCCATGAGAAAGGTTGGTGGTATATCCGGATACATATTGCAATGCGGGCCATTTATGGTAATCCGGATTCGAGAAATCAATACTCTCATGAGTGATCAGGGAATACGGAACTTTGTAAAGACATTTGCTTTCTGATTGAGGAAAAAGAATACATTCCTTTTTCCCTTCAAAATGAAAATGGAAGATATTCGCCAGGTCAATGTCATAATGCATGAAAGTGTAAGAATTCTGTCCTCCGAAAAATAGCATGGGCAGACCTTTCATAAGTTTTAAACCAAAATCCGGATAATAAAAGTCCTTTTGAAGTTCCGGAATTTCCTTCAGAATATTCCAAAGGAAGATTCTGTACCTGGTTGGTTCTCGCTTTAGCAGATCAATATAATCCGCCATCTTCATGGTCGCATGGGGCTCATTAAAACCATCCTTATAGTGGACCGGTCTATCATCATAAAGAGGCACGGTTTTCTGGCCGGCCACTACCTTCATATAATCCAGATTCCACAGACTGAAGGCCGGCCAATTCTCTACAAACCTCTCAATGACAACAGGCTTTTGAGGTTTAAAATAATCACGGATAAATGCCTCCTTGGTCAAATGCCGTACCCTGGGTATCTCCTGTAAGTTCAAGTTTCTATAGGTTATCTGAGTTCCAAATGTATAAAACCTGGTTAAAATGTCCTGATTAATTAACCATTGCTTAAGATGGCCTTCTGACTTTTGAAGCTTGTTTGGCGGCTTCATTTCTGGGAATGATATGGCCAGGTCTTGTCCATCCCGGGTTTTCATCGAGAGAGCCTAGGTTCGAATCAACAGCCTCCACCGTAAGAGGTTGTTCTGATTTTGTAAAAGCCTTTTGCGGAGTTAAGCCAAGTATTCCGAAAAGTTCCATATCGTCCGCCAGATCCGGATTAGGGGTAGTTAGTAATTTGTCACCTGCAAATATGGAGTTCGCTCCTGCAAAAAAACATAAGGCCTGTCCTTCCCTACTCATTTTCATCCGGCCTGCAGAAAGGCGTACCTGAGTTTTCGGCATTACAATTCTGGTAGTAGCGATCATGCGAACCATTTCCCATATAGAAACGGGCTCGAGATCTTCCATCGGGGTTCCCGCTACCGGGACCAGGGCATTCACCGGAACCGATTCCGGATGAGGATCCAGACTAGACAGAGCTACTAGCATACCCGCACGGTCTGCAACACTTTCGCCCATTCCAATTATACCCCCACTGCACACGGTAACGTTCGTTTTGCGAACGTTTTCTATCGTTTTCAACCTGTCCTCGAAAGCTCTGGTTGATATAATATCCTTATAATAGTCTTCTGAAGTGTCGAGGTTATGATTGTATGCATAAAGTCCGGCTTCTGATAATCTTTTTGCCTGGTTTTCAGTAATCATGCCCAAGGTGCAGCAAACTTCCATATCCAACTTATTGATGGTTCTTACCATCTCCAGTACCTGGTCAAATTCAGGTCCGTCTTTTACATTGCGCCATGCCGCACCCATACATACCCGGGAACTTCCTCCGGCCCTTGCCCTGAGGGCCTGAGCTTTAACCTGCTGAACATTCATAAGTGAATTGCCTTCGATTGCCGTATGATATCGTGCAGCCTGAGGGCAATACCCGCAATCCTCAGGACAGCCTCCCGTCTTTATAGATACTAAGGTAGCCACCTGTACCGTATTGGGATCGTGCCCGGAACGATGGACTGTTGCCGCTTCATACAGCAGTTCCATCATCGGCTTACGATAGATTTTCAGGATCTCTTCGGGAGTCCAGTCGTGTCTGACCTGTTTCATAGTACCTTGCTTATGGTTCCAAAAATAGCCCATATTCACAATTTAAAGCAAAAATCCTTCTATTTAAATCCCGGGGGATGAGGCATAGCAATTTTTAATATTGTCAATTCCATCAAAGCTATTATTCGGGCGTTTTCAGAAGTACGGAAACGGCATTGCCTCCGAAGCCTACTGAATTTACGAGGATACGGCGAATGCGAAGCGGCTTTCTGATTGTGGATATAAATGGAACACTGATAAACTCCTGATGCATCATCATCAGCACCGCCATCTCCAGACTTAACATGCCGGAGGCTCCAAAGGTGTGCCCGATTTTCCATTTATTGCCTGTTAATGCCGGAATATCACTGCCGAAACAGGCTTTGACAGCTGCCCATTCCGCCCTGTCCCCTTTGATGGTACCAGGGGCATGCATGACCACTACGTCTATTTCGGAGGGAGGTACGGACCCAAGAGCCATTTTCATGGAACGTTGGAAACATTGAGCCTCCGTGGAAATTGAAACACTGTGCTCCAGGGGTTCCGTAGCATAACCCACGCCCTCAATTTCGGCCAGGGAATCCGAAGTGATCCCCTTTTGCAGACAGGCCATAGAAGCCCCTTCCCCCAGCACCATGGTATTGGATGTCTTAGTCATATCAAGCGATCGGCAGGGATATTTGTCAAATATAGGGTTAGACTCACATGGGGCATATATTTTGAGCGCTTTCATTTGAGCAATGGTAAATGGGGTAAGGGGCGCTTCGCTCCCACCTACCAGAAAACTATCGGCCATGCCACTTCGGATCCAGGCCATCCCGTTAAGTAAGGCATGCATGGCTGTTGAACAGGTAATTGAGTGTGAGAATACAGGACCTGTGCTGCCAAGATCGTGGGCCACCCAGGATGAAATATTGCCGAGCGTGGTTGACGGGGAAGTTAGTGCAGGTGTCTGTCCGGTTTCCAGAAATGTCTTATGATGGATTTCAAAAAGAGCGGTTGCTCCCCTTGACGATCCAATATTGATACCCGTGCCGGAAACCGTATCCCATTTCGCGTTTCGTACAGCCTTACGAGCTGTATATAGCGCATAAAGCACTGTTGCATCAAGATCCTTATACTTGCTATCCTCACTTCGGATGGATTCCACCTCATTTCTGCTTTTTTCTGTAAGCCTGGCTACCCACTCTTCTGTGTCGCCTGCAAGAATTTTTTGAAACAACTGTCCTCCGTATACATACTGATTCCACGATTCTTCAAAGGAAGATCCAAGGGCGGAGATGGAGGCAATCGATCTGATGGATATTGGTTGATTCAAGGCGACTATTTAAGGTAAAAATAAAAGTTCTCAGGCACATCCTGTTCTAAAATATCAAACAATGCCAAATGACTGTTACTATTGAAATTGGCCTGTCACTTCAGGCGATTATAGCCTTCAGACAGTATCGAGAACTACTGAAATGGCTCGGTATATCTTCTGTAGTTGCATTTCTGTGATCACAAAGGGTGGCACAATGTATATGGTATTTCCCAGCGGACGTAAAAAAACCCCTTGATCCATAAACCGAGAAAACAATTGATCCCGCAGTACTCCGTAATGCCCGGATTTCAGGTCCAGGTCAAGGGCATAGATGATTCCGCACTGCCGTGTACCGGATATTCTGGGATGCGTCCTGACAGAGGCGTCAAACAACCTATGGGCCGCGATGATTCTTTGTATGGCATCCTGAATTTCCTGTGATTTCAGCAATTCCAGTCCGGCCAGAGCCGCTGTACAAGCGAGAGGATTCGCCGTATAGGTATGTGCGTGAAAAAGTCCTTTGCTCAGATCATCACTGTAAAAAGCATCATACACCTGCATGCTGCAACTTGTAATTGCCATAGGCATTAACCCTGCGGTCAGGGCTTTGGAAAGACACATGATATCGGGCTGGATCCGCATATGGTCCGAAGCAAAATGTTTCCCCGTTTTACCGAATCCGGTCATTACTTCATCAGCAATATTCAGCACCCCGTAATTTCTTGTTAATTCAAGAATGCTGTCCAATGAAGTGGCCTTATGCATTTTCATTCCCGCGGCACCCTGAACTAATGGTTCATAGATAAATCCTGCCACATCGCCTTTTTGCAGCCGTGTTTCGAGCAGAGAAAGTATCTGGTCAAGATTTTGATCTTTGGGCACGGGAATCCTTTCCACAGGCATGAGCAAATGTGTAAAAGGGCCATTATATACAGAGAGTCCTGAAGCTGACATGGCTCCAAAGGTATCCCCGTGAAAGCCATCTTCAAATGCAAGTAAAACCGTCCGTGTACTTCCCTGATTATAGTGGAACTGAAGTGCCATTTTAATGGCTACTTCGGTGGCGGTGGAACCATTATCCGAGAAAAAGAGTTTTTCCTGATTCTCCGGCAGCAATTTCACCAGTTCTTCTGATAAGGTGATTGCCGGTTCGTGGGTGAATCCGCTGAAGACTACCTGATCCAAGGTATGCATCTGCAGGGAGACCCTTTCCAGGATATAGGGGTTGCAATGCCCGTACATACACGTATACCAGGAGGCGATCCCATCAATATATTCCTTCCCGTTCTCATCGTAAAGTAAGGCTCCTTGTGCCTTGACAATTGGCAAGGAATCAGGATGTGTCTTGTGTTGCGTCAGGGGATGCCACAAGTGTTTCTTGTCCCTTTCTGAAAGATTTCCCGGCAGGGTTTTTTTCATGAATCTCCAATTTATCTATCTTGCACGACAGCGAATCGAGTGCTGCCATGATGCGAAGCAAAGTTATAATAACTCTTATTGCCAATTATGAGAAACTTTCCGACGGCATGGTCTTTACACTTTTACTGGTCTATTCCTTGTTTGTTCGTTTTCCTTTCTTCTTCCGGGATTATATAGACCGGGATGAAAGTACTTTCATTCTTGTCGGACAATCCCTTGTGGACGGACAATTACCCTATATGTTGCTTTGGGATCTCAAGCCTCCGGTCATTTTTTATTTTTTCGCCTCCATTATCTACTTTCTTGGAAAAAGTTTTATAGCTGTCAGACTGGTCGGGGTCATTGCTGTTGTTTGCACGGCATTCTGCACCTTTAAACTTTCCGCAAGACTCACATCTGTTCAGACGGGATTTTGGATAGCACTCGTATGCGTAATGCTCCTGAGCATGTTCGGAAGTCTGCAGGGCCTTATGTCGGAGCATATTTGTATGCTGTTCTTTATGCCGGCGATATATTTGTTGGTAAGAAGCCGGCAACCCTTGTTCTACTTCCTGGCCGGGATTCTTGTAGGATTGTCTGTGATGACGAAACTTAACATGGCTTATCCCGGGCTTTTCCTAGGGGCATATATAGTTATTGACTCCCTCAAAAAACGAGGTTTGATCCTTCAGATGGCACTTCCTCTGCTTTATGCAAGCGGTATTTTCCTTATTGTTTTTCTTACCTTCCTGCCTTATTATGTCCAGGGGATAGGGTCCAAATGGTGGAATTCCGTAATCCTGGCTTCCATTGAATACTCAGCTTCCAGAAGGCAATCCATTTTATCGCTTTCGCCGATTTTCATTTTGACGGGATTCCTCCTTTATTTAAGCTGGAGAAACCGCTGGCTGGATTTCCGAAATAGAGATGTTCATATCCTGATCGTCGTTTTGATAGGCGTACTCTTTTCCTATCTCAAAGCCGGCCGTGTTAACGGTCACTACCTCATTCAGATCCATCCCATCCTTGTAATACTTATCGGGTCAGCCGTGTATCATTGGCGGAAAAGCCTCAATTGGAAAGCCCCTTTCCTGCGCTACTGCTACCTGCTACCCCTTCTGATTCCGGTGGAGGCCTATGTGGAATATGTTGCGGTTGTAAGGAATAAAATTGTACATGGGACTTTTTATAACGGGGAGGGTATCAGAGTTCCTCAATATCTTTTTGAACATAAGGTAGATACAAGGAACATCCTTTTCTTTGAGTATCATATAGGGTATTGGCTGCTGGGACAGTATCCTCCTAGTAAGGCCGCCACACATCCCAGCAATATCTGTCGTGATGAAATCTATCCCTATTTTGATAATCCGCGGAGATCATCCATGGAAGAGCTGCATTTCCTTTTGACTGAATTACGTCCCGCTATTATTGTGGTACGCGCCAACCGTCCGGTATTCGATCCCCTGGAAGTAGAGGAAAACCATTATGTGGCTAGTCACCTTGAGAGGCATTACCGCCTGCTGACGACGCTCGACCAGGCTTCCATTTACCAGCTTTCAGAGTAATTTTAATGCAGGCAGGAATTCAGATGCATATCTGAGTACCACCTCCTTATCTATCTTCCCTTCTTCAGCAATCCTACCTAGGCAGGGCACTCCGGTTTTCCGGAGGATTATATTTTCTGTTGATGAATGTTCATCTCCGGAAAAAATCAGAAATGGAAGAATATGATGAAGCTTTAACCATTCGAGGGTTAAGAGTGTATGATTGATGCTCCCCAGATAATGTCTGGATACGACCAGTACTTTATAATGTGGACGTATTAAGTCAAAGATGGTTTCCTTTTCATTAAGAGGCACCAGTAATCCCCCTGCACCTTCAATGACCATATCATTTCCGGTAACCGGCTCTGTCAATTCCGAGAGCCGGAGCTCCACCCCATCCAGGGCAGCAGCCGCATGCGGACTCATCGGTGATCTAAGGTTATACCGGCTGGGGTGCATTACAGATTTCGTATTGCTTATGAGTTGTTGCACTCGGAGCATATCCGAGGCTTCCGGATTACCTGCCTGAACAGGCTTCCAGTAATCAGCGTGAAGAGCCTCAGTAATAACCGAAGAGACCAGGGTCTTTCCTACGTCCGTTGAAATTCCGGTAACAAAAAAACGCTTCATGTCTCTATTGCCTTGGTAATCATATTACAGTGGGTGCATTTATATTTTTTTGCTTCAAAAAAAGGGAACAATTTGTTCAGAATTCCCTTTCTGCTATAATACACCTCCGATTTCTCAGACTTACAATTTGGACATACGACAGGATGCCCATCAATATCTTGTGCATAGTTTCGGATGTCATTGTAAATAATAACTGCCCGGTCTTTATCTCTGCTGTAAACCTGAAGTTTGACCCCTCCGATGGCACTGCTGATCAGCGGGTCCGTATTGAGCGTGTTCTCATCCCTTAGAAAAACAGGTATACCTTCCGATTCCAGTTTCGTTCTGATGATCTGAACGTCTGCAACATATTCAAAAGACCCTATCGTAAAAAATTCCTGTTCCTTGGCCATAAATTACTATCGCTTTATTCCGCAGCGGATGTGGACATTTCAGATTTTAAAGTAGTCAGAACGGCTTCGATTTCCTCTTGAGTGTTCGTTGCGTGGATGCAGAATCTCAAACGTTCCCGGCCCTGTGGTACTGTTGGCGACAAAATGGGCTTTACTTCGTGGCCAGCTATTTTCAATATGGTACTGACGCGCTTTACCTGAACAATTCCTGGGATCAGACAACATCTTATGGGGCTGTTGCCGGAAAGAAAATGGGTGTGAATGTCCTGTTCGGCTGCAAATCGGTTGAAGTAGAGGATATTGTCAATCAGGGCATTTCTCAATTCTGTGCCCACATCTGAATTCATGAGGTTATATGCCGAAATAATTGATGCAATGGAATGTGGAGGTAATGCCGTTGAAAATATAAAAGTCCTGCAGAAATTAATGAGATACAATTTTAATTCCGCACTCCCCAGAATGGCAGCCCCATGGCAACCCACAGCCTTGCCAAATGTTATGATCCTGGCAAATACGTCCTGTGAGAGGCCAAGATCCTGTACGATACCTTCTCCCATTTTACCGGCAATGCCCACAGCATGGGCCTCATCTACCACCAATCTGTATCCGTGAGTAGTGCATAAATGGACCAGAGTCCGGAGGTCCGGGGTATCGCCATCCATAGAAAACACAGATTCCGTTACTATATAAATCTCTCCTGATCTGCTTCCCTGATCCCGATAAAGAGATCGTAAAATGACTTCCTGCAAATGCTCCAGGTCATTATGCCTGAATTTATAGTTTTTAGCAAGTCCGAGAACCAGGCCGTCCCTGATACTGGCATGAACATATTCATCGTAAAATACCACATCCTCCCGCTGCGGTACTGAAGAAAAAAAACCGAGGTTGGCGTCATAGCCTGAGTTAAAAATCAGGGCATCTTCACACTTATGAAAATCACATAGAAGTTGTTCGGCCTTAGCGAACAATGGATGATTTCCCGTAAGGAGTCTGGATCCTGTGGCCCCATTCGGTAAAGAACTATACTTTTCAAGAAGACGGGAAGCTCCGCTGTATATCCTTTCATTGGCCGCAAATCCCAAATAATCATTGGACGAAAAGTCGGCCAACTTACGATTTACCGGTAACTCACGCAACGCATTCCCTTCCCTCCGTCGGGATAATTTATATCTTAATTTATCCGGTATTCCAGCCATCCTGCAAATGTAGTATTTCCTCTATTTAATTGGTATATTCGTCCTGACAATCCCCTGAAAATGAATCGTCTCTTCCTGTTTTTATTGATGTGCGCGACAATGGTCCAGGCCCAGATCAACACCTACACTATTTCCTTTCACAATGCTGTGCATCATGAAGCTGTGGTAAAAGCTGCATTTCCTGACCTGGACAAAGACACACTCTTTTTGCGAATGAGCAGGACATCTCCGGGCAGGTATGCCCTGCACGAATTTGCAAAGAATGTATACGACCTAAAAGCGACTGACGGAAAAGGCCGCCCTATTGAAGTTTCCAGGCCGGATCCTTATAGCTGGGCGGTTACCGGTCATGATGGTGCTGTGCATCTAACCTATGTGTTATACGCCAACAAGGGAGACGGGACCTATTCTCAGATAGATGAATCCCACGCCCACCTTAATATCCCGGCAACTATTATTTATGCCCCGGTGCTAAAGGAGAGGAGGATTGAGATCACTTTTGATACGCGAGAGGATTTGAAATGGAAGGTGGCGACCCAGCTTCCTCTGGTTTCGGGGACCACTTTTTTTGCCCCTGACCTGGATTATTTCATGGATAGTCCGGTAGAAATAAGTGACTTTCATTTCCGGTCCTTTGAACTGCCTTCAGGAAGCAAAAAATACAGCATTCAGCTCGCGCTGCACCATCTGGGCTCAACTGAAGAGACAGACAATTATTTTGAAAGTATTAAAAAGGTAGTTCTGGCAGAAAAGGAAATATATGGAGAGTTGCCTGACTTTGACTATGGTAGCTATACTTTTCTTGCCTGTTATCTCCCGGGGGTTTCAGGAGATGGGATGGAACACCGGAATTCTACGGTGGTTACCAGTACTATGGGACTGGCGGCAGGTGGGATGACAGATAATTTAGGAACTATTTCGCATGAGTTCTTCCATGCCTGGAATGTGGAACGTATTCGGCCGGAATCTCTGGAACCCTTCAATTTTGAAGCAGTCAATATGAGCGGAGAATTGTGGTTTGCTGAAGGGTTTACCAGCTACTATACCGATCTTAACCTGGTGAGGGCAGGATTACTTTCTCCCGCAGATTATGTCACCGGGCTTGCCGGAACTTTTAATTATGTGTGGAATTCCCCGGCCAGACAGTACTTCAACCCAATTGAAATGAGTTTTCAGGCCCCATTTACGGATGCCGCCACTTCAGTGGATCCGGTAAACAGGGAAAATACCTTCATTTCTTATTACTCCTATGGAAGCGTCCTGGGTCTTGCGCTGGACCTTTCACTAAGAAAGGAGGGGAAGAATCTGGATGATTTTATGAAGCTCATGTGGGAGGAATTCGGAAAGAATGAGAAGCCCTATTTTCTGGAGGATATTCATCAGTTGCTGAATCATTATGCTGGCAACGATTTTGGGAATCGCTTTTTTAACAACTACATCATGGACAGTCAGATGCCCGATTATGTGGCACTATTCCGAGAGGTCGGAATATCTCTCAGCCGTAATATCACACAACCTTATTTTGGGGCCAATGTGAGTCCGAATGAGGATGGCACCATCAGAATCAGCAGCCATACACTCAAGGGAAGTCCGGCCTATAAGGCTGGTCTGGATCAGGGAGATATTCTCTTTTCGGTAAAGGGAGATTCTCTTGTTCCTGCCTCAAATTTTGGCGAAATCATAAAGGCATCCATGGTTGGGGATACATTGGATGTTGAATACAATCGATCCGGGAAGCCCTTCAGGACAGCGGTCATCCTCGAAAAGAATCCGGAATTCAAGATTGAATTACAGGAAAATACGGAGAGCCCTCCTAATGCCCAATCGATAGCTATGAGAAATGCCTGGTTAAAAATAAAGTAAGTGAAATTACATTATGAAAAGGCCACAACATCTGAGGAACTTCTGCAAATCCTCAGTTTACAAAAGGCCAATCTGAAACCGCAACTGCAGACCGAGGAACAACTCCGTGAAGGATTTGTCACAGTGGCACACACCTTTGATTTATTGCAATCGATGAACGATGTGTGCCCTCACATCCTCGCCAAGGACGGAGAAAAAGTAGTGGGCTATGCGCTTTGTATGCATCCCAACTTCGGCACGCTGATCCCGGTGCTGGAACCCATGTTCGATGTGATTCGTACCCTGGGCTTTTCCGATAGGAAATTTATGGTGATGGGTCAGATATGCATTGACAGGGATTACCGAAGAATGGGGATTTTTAAAAATCTTTATCTCAACATGCTAAAGTGGCTTCAACCAGAATACGACTGTATCATTACCGAGGTTGATGCCACTAATATCAGGTCTTTAAATGCACATTATGCCGCGGGATTCAAAGATTTGACGACCTACCCATCCCAGGGCCATACCTGGCATGTTGTCATTCTCCAAGCTTAATAAAAAAGGCCTTCCGAGAGGAATGGCCCTTTAAAAAAAGATGTGTGCCGGGATATTCTTAGTCCGCCAGCACTATTACCTTATTGTCCTTCATTTCGACAGTTCCACTGCTGATATGCAAAACGGTTTTTCCCTTGGCGTCTTTGGTAAATTTATCCTGATATTCTTCCTTCAGGGAAATGGTACCATCAAATTTAACATCGCCTTCCTCCAGCAATGAAACAATGGCCGCGTGGTTGTTGAGCATTTGGAATTCCCCGTCCACACCGGGAACGGTTACCGAAGTAACTTCTCCCGCGAATAAAGTAGCTTCAGGTGATACAATTTCTAAATACATAACTGATCTATTTTCGTGAATATCCGGAACTACCGGCTGCGGGCTGACCCCATGAATGATTAAACCTCAGACAGCATTTTTTCACCGGCCTCAATGGCTTCCTCGATGGTGCCCTTAAGGTTAAATGCAGATTCCGGTAATCGATCGAGTTCTCCATCCATGATCATATTGAATCCCTTGATCGTTTCCTTTATATCAACCAGAACACCCGGGATACCGGTAAATTGTTCTGCTACATGGAAAGGCTGCGATAAGAAACGCTGAACACGTCTGGCCCTTCCAACCGCAAGTTTATCGTCTTCAGATAATTCCTCCATCCCTAAAATGGCTATAATATCCTGCAATTCCTTATACCGCTGCAATAATTCCTTTACACGCTGTGCACAATCATAGTGTTCTTTCCCAAGAATATCGGCACTAAGAATCCTGGAAGTGGAATCCAAAGGATCCACTGCAGGATAGATACCAAGTTCAGCAATCTTTCTTGAAAGAACTGTGGTGGCATCGAGGTGAGCAAAAGTAGTGGCGGGAGCAGGGTCTGTCAAGTCATCTGCCGGCACGTATACGGCCTGGACAGAGGTGATAGATCCTCTTTTGGTGGAGGTAATGCGTTCCTGCATGGCGCCCATTTCCGTGGCCAGGGTTGGCTGGTAACCTACCGCTGAAGGCATACGTCCCAGCAGGGCCGAAACTTCGGAACCCGCCTGGGTAAACCGGAATATATTATCTACGAAAAAAAGTACATCCTTTCCTTGTCCTTCGCCGGATCCGTCCCTGAAATATTCTGCAATGGTAAGGCCGGAAAGTGCCACTCGCGCCCTGGCCCCCGGAGGTTCGTTCATTTGACCGAACACAAAGGTTGCCTTGGATTCTTTCATCACTTTTTTATCCACTTTGCTCAGGTCCCAGCCTCCTTGTTCCATAGAATGGAGAAATTCATCCCCGTATTTAATGATTCCGGATTCCAGCATTTCGCGGAGTAAATCATTTCCTTCACGGGTACGCTCGCCCACCCCGGCAAATACGGACAGACCTCCATGGCCTTTTGCAATATTGTTAATTAATTCCTGGATTAATACGGTTTTTCCAACCCCGGCACCACCAAAAAGACCGATTTTCCCGCCTTTGGCATACGGCTCGATGAGATCAATAACTTTAATCCCGGTAAACAGAACTTCCGTAGAGGTTGACAAATCTTCAAACTTGGGTGCTTCGCGGTGAATAGGAAGACCATCCTTTCCGGATTTTGGCAAATTTCCAAGTCCGTCAATGGCGTCACCAATTACATTAAAAAGTCTGCCGTAAACATCCTCACCAATGGGCATCTGAATTGAACTCCCCGTCGCCCTGACTTCCATTCCCCGGCTCATTCCGTCGGTGGAGTCCATTGAAATAGAACGCACTGTATTTTCTCCTACGTGAGATTGTACTTCCAGGATCAGTTTAGTACCGTCCTCCCTGGTAATTTCCATGGAATCATAAATATGGGGAATCTGATCTCCCGACGGAAACTCAACATCGATTACCGGGCCGATAATCTGTGAAATTTTACCTGTACTTTTGGCCATTGTTCAAGGATATTAAAAAGGGTTACATCATTCGGAAAATGAACTTTAGGGTATTGAATCCAGTGGTTTTTTCCGGCTGCAAAGATAAGGCATACTGCTTTAAAAAAGTGTATTCTCACGCAAATTATTTAAAGGAAAAGCACTTCCGGGAAAGAAGTGCTTTTACAGGTGCTTTGCTGATGGAATCAGCGTTACTATTGTACATTCAACCCCGTATACTCAATAGGATCCACTTTGGGCAGATTGGCACCGTATGTGGTGTTGATAACGTCAAGGATGGCATTGGCCGCGACTGCATAACCCCTTGGTGAAGGATGGATCCCATCAAGCGAAAAGGCTCCGCCTAAGACATAGTCATCTGTTATTACTGCATTGCCTCCAATATTAAATCCGGAAGTTGCAATTTGATTCAGGAGCGCGTTGGCATCAAACAGGCCAAGGTTAAATTGCGTGGCGAGCGTTGCAATGGTTCCGTTAAATGCCGTAGTAGCATTGACAACGGCTGTTTGTTCCTGAGGCGTAAGTACCAATCCATCGGCAAGGGGAACTCCCACGCCATTTACACTTGATGGATTGTTGGGATCTGCCAGGGTACCTATTACGGTCCTGGAGGTCAATACCAACAGATCCTCTGCAGTCGCCTGCCTCAGCGGTGGCAATCCCAGCCCTGATAAGTCAGTAAGATCCTCGTCAACGATCACAACTGCGTTGTTGGGAACACCCTGAAAATTAATGGTCCTCAACGCTCGCTCCTCCGAGGATATTAGCGTACCGCCTTCTGCAAGCAGCAGGCCGTTATTGTAATCACTATAGGCATTATTTACAAAAGCGGCGGTTCCGGCATCGAGGGGAACTGGATTGTAAGGGACCGTAGTAAAAAAAGGAGTATCGGTTACATTAGGAATATTTGCCACCACCCCGCCGGCCCCCGTTTGTGATAAGGCCAGAAGTATGCTGCCATATACCTGGGCAAAAACATTGGCATTTGTGATATCATTTCCGCCATAGGTAGTGGGATCTAAATTTCCGGTAACGTTATGATCTTCACCGGAACCCCCGGAGGTGGCATAGGATAATACATCATTTGAACCGATCCACAAAGTAAAAAAGGAGGGATTCTGCGCAAGGACGTCTTCAAGAACTGAAGCATTCGGGCTGGAGGCGATTCTGGCAAAAAACGGATTGGCCAACCCGTCTGCAACGCCTGCCACATTTCCATAACCGTTAGCGAGGAGATGAAAACTTTTGGCTCCGGGAATTCCCATATTATTAAACGGCCCTGTCTGCAACTCCGAAACTTCTGTCGTCGGAGTTCCACTGACCACCATAGGCAATTGAGACGCCACATCAAAAAATAATCGGTTACTTGTAATCTGGTTGCCACCAAGGAGCAGTCCCCCCAGGTTATCACTCACCAATGGTTGTTCAAAAGAGCCTCCCCCGGCCAGCACAAATTGTCCGGCCAGTATATTTGGAAATGAATTTTCCTGGCCCTCCATGTAGAGTGCACCATCCGCATATCCGGCGGTCAGAGAGTTCCCTATCGCAACATAGGTGCTGAAATCAGCGCTTCCACTTGTATAAATAGGAGGGTTCGGGCCGGGACCAGGATTTGAAGTGTCCGGAATAAAAGGAGTTGCCAGGACATTATCGTCATCGGTGCAGGCTGTAACAAACACCAGCAGAACAAGGTGTAAATATGAGATATATCTGATTTTCATAACGCGTTTTTTTAATTACTGGTTGATGGTCCAGGAGACATAATATTGAGCTCCAACAGTTCCTGCGCCAGGCGCACTCACATATTCTTCACCGAAGATATTGGAGCCACCGACTTTAAAAACTGATTTAATAGCCGGTACGCCAAAGTTGACCTGGGCATCGATAATATTTCTTGAAGGCAGGTAACCGTCAGCAAAGGATGCCTGCCACAGATACCAGTCATTCCATCTGTAGTTGACATTAAATCCAAAATTTTTAAAAAGTTCGGTATTTCCGAACGAGGCTTTTACTTTATGTTCCGGGGTATTGAAACCGGGCTCAAATCCCGGATCACTATCCTCCGTGAAATCCAGTTTGGCATAGGTATAATTCATACCCAGATCAAAATTTCCCAGCACCTTCATTGTGACCCCGATACCCCCTCCGTATGAGCTGATATCTGCCGTACTGTTGGTATAGGTCTGAAATGGCTGGAAATCCCCGTTCTGCAAAGCCAGGAGGGAAAGAGCGTTGTCTCCTGCCTGTCCGTATAAGGGCACAATTACCGTTTTATTGGAAATAAAATCTTCATAGGTATTGTAATAGCCGTTCAGGTCGATACTAATTTTTCCTATGATGCCTCTGTATCCGAGTTCATAGGCAGTGATCTGCTCCGGTTCTACAAGACCTACCGTAGTTGCCTGCGGAGCTCCTGAATTAACGGATTCGAGGCTGAAGGCATTGGTGTATGCCTGACCCCCTGAGACCCTTACGGTGGGAGCTCCTACAACATTCTGTCCGAT
>JBGTMS010000031.1:0-2317 GCA_041743425.1 Zeaxanthinibacter sp.
GCCTTTTCCGCCGATAAGGAAAATCCCGTAAAGCTTTTTCAGAATGATCTGTATAATCTGCATTTTGAGGCCGCTCTGGTTACCCTTAGTGCTTGTGAAACAGGCACAGGAAAGCTTATTGAGGGCGAGGGGCTGATGAGTCTGTCCAGGAGTATTTTCTATGCAGGGGCTAAAAGTCTGTTTACAAGCCTTTGGAAAGTGAGTGATCAAGCGACGACTGAAATTATGGATGTTTTTTATGAAAACCTGAGCCAGGGGAAATCAAAGAGCAGCGCGGCCCGCATGAGTAAGAAGGCATTTATTGCACATCATCGTGATGATCCCATGGTTCACCCCAACTACTGGGCCGGGTTTGTGCTTTATGGCGACCCGAGTCCTGTAAACACTTCATGGGATATAAAGTGGGGGTTGTTGGCCATGATTATTCTGATTTCCCTTCTTTTATTCTTCAGGCGAATGCGCCAGTTGCGCCAATAGATCAACGGCTTCATTTTTTTTGTAATCGCCCCTGGCAATCAGTGTCTTTAATGTTTCTGCGGCTATTGCCTCTTCATCCTGTCGCAATTCAACCAGAGCCAGATACCACATGGCTTCGCTGGCATACTTCGAATTTTCTCTGGAAAGCGGATTGAGGAGGTCCTCCGCTTCATCCCAGTCTTCTGCACCCATATAAGCCTGGGCCAGATAGAAGGGAACATAGGTCTCGTCGGTGGCGTCCATTTGCCGGAAAAACAGAATGGCATTTTCATAATCCTCCGCTTCATAAGCTTCAAAAGCCTTTCTCTTCAGGGATCCATCTGATGCATCTCCTCTGGTAATGGTGTATTCTGTGTTGGGGTACTTTTCAAAATAGGTGGCATAAAGCTGATCGGTAGTTCCTGTCTGGTTCAGGAGAACGAGCCAACCCAAGGCAATGAGCACTGCCACAGAGGCTGCAATGGCCCAGGCTTTCTTCCAGTATATTTCTGGTTTCTTCTTTCCAGAAAGGTCTGCTTCAAACCTCCGAAGTTTTTCTTTATTCACCTCACGCTGTTCGTCAGTAACTGCAGCTCGCAGATCTGTCTCAAACTCAAACTGTGCTTTGAATTCTTTGTCGGTTTCGAGCAGATTGGTGAGAATTCGCTGATCTTCGGCGCTGAGCGATCCTTCAAAATAGCCTTGTATCAATGTTTCCTTATCCATCATACCAGTCTCTGAGTTATTTGTTCCCGCAAGGTTTTTAAGCAGCGGGATTTTTGACTCTTTACCACATTCTCGCTGGCATATCCGCCGGTATCCATGATCTGGCGGATCGATTGTTTCTTGTAATAGAAGAGAATCAGCATCTCTCTGCATTTTTCACCCAACTGTTCAAAATACTTTTTAAGGAGTACTTGTTTTTCTGATAGGGGTTCTTTTTCAATCTCAAACTGCTCAAGGGTACTTTCGGTCTCAACGGGCATCATAAATGTTTCTATGGATACCGTCTTCCTGTTTTTCCGCAGCCTGTTCATGATCAGCAAACGGCCAATACCAATCAGGTACGTCGAGATCTTACTGTGCAGGACCGTCAACTTACCTTGAAGGATATTCTCATAAAAGATCACATAGGCATCCTGATAAATATCAAGCAGATCCTCCGTATCAAGTGAATACTTTCTGCCAAAATTCAGGAATAGTTCCCTGTTGTCCATATACACGGTTTTATAAGCAGCGCCGTCTTCATTTTTAAGTTTTTTAAAGATCAGTTGCTCGTCTTCTGCCATTGAATGTCGGTAAGATGTTAAAGTTAACACCTAAAGGTAAATAATTTCCGGGAGCCAGTTCCCTAGCAGACTTTCTCCTCAGTGAAATTTGAATGGGGTATTTGACCCTTTTCCCATTCCTGTATAAATTTTTAGCGCTGATGTTAACCTTTGGCAGCGGATGCGCATATATGATCATAAACTTTAGAAATTATACCATTATGAAAACAATCAAATTAATGCTTATCGGATGCTTAGGACTTAGCCTCAGTACCGGCGTACATGCACAACATGCAAGTAATACTCAACAATCCAACCCAGTTAGTTTAGGGGACAGATCGACAGCCACCGCCACACAAAGGGCAGTTATCTCACGACCGGTCTATGTAACGGCCTCCACTATAGCAGCTGTTAAAAAGGAAGAGCTCTGCAAACCTATGGATATCCGGAGGACGGAAACACTCTTACGGGAAAGGGTTGGGAGGACTTTGAAAGTTCTTTTGGACAAGGACTATGGCTATATAGAAATCCTTGGCAACAAACAGAATGTGCGGTTCAGTGAATACAGGGTGCGCGCCGTGGCGAACGAATGG
>JBGTMS010000032.1:0-2073 GCA_041743425.1 Zeaxanthinibacter sp.
TATACGATTTCCTGGAGGATTTTTGTTATTCACAAGGGATTCCTAAAGGTCCGTTTTTATTGCAGGAACTTAAAACCAATTTGTGGAGACTTATAAAGTCCGGAGGAGGTACTCATATTCACAAAATTGATAAGATTCGCCACTTAATGGATTTGTTTCCACTGAACTTTATCCTCATTGGCGACAGCGGACAAAGAGATGCTTTTTTATATGCTCAGATTATCAAGGAATATCCCGGACGCATTATTACCGCGTACATTCGGGACGTTAGCAAGACCTCCCGGGATCAGGAAATTCTTAAAATAGCCGATAGTCTGGATGAAGTGGATATGGTATTGGTAAAAAATTCTGGTCAGGCCTCCGAACATGCTTTTACTCAGGGATTGATTAGCAAAGAAGACCATGAAAAGGTGGTTCGTGATACCAATGAATCAGACCCTAATTCACCCTCCACATCCTAGGTTTTTCTTAAGATTACGGGCGGGAAGACCACCAAATGACTCATTCTCCTCCTCCTCCTTCTCCTTCATCTTCCCTTTTTTGGTTTCTTCTAATTCACGAGCAGCGGAAATAGTGCCAGGCTTACGAAGTTCTTTTTTATCGTTCTGAGATTTTTTAATCATATCATACACGTAACATCGGTATGCACTTTAAAGTTGTTAAAGCTTTAAATTTGTTCTAAAGGATGATTTGAACGTACATTTTTTAGGATATAAATCATAAATGTTTATCCAAAATTATATTGCTAAATAGGGATTCAGCTCCTATCTTAGTAGTTGTTTATAATAAATCTAAATAAAGGCTTGTGAAAGCAATCAGAAGTGTTGTGGATTTGAGTCCTGGTGAAAGTGCGATGATCAGTGGATTGATGGATGATACGCTTTCATTAAAGCTTATGGAGATGGGATGCCTTCCTGGTTCCCGTATCAAGTTTAATTTTGCCGCACCCTTTGGAGATCCCATTTGTGTAAGTGTATCCGGCTATAATTTATCTTTACGCTTAGACGAAGCAATAACTATTTCTATTCAGTAGATGCCGGAATCAGTTCCGAAGATAGCTTTGGTAGGCAATCCTAATTCAGGTAAGTCCTCCCTCTTCAATCATCTCACCGGATTAAATCAAAAAATTGGAAATTTTCCGGGAGTTACAGTTGAGAAAAAGACAGGCTATTGTTTTTTAACACCTACCAAAAAAGCCCAGATAATAGATTTACCCGGTACTTACAGCATGTACCCCAACTCTAAGGATGAACAAATTGTATTTGATATCCTGGTGAATCAGAACAATCCACTTCATCCCGACATAGTGGTGGTGATTGCAGATGCTTCAAATTTTAAACGCAACCTTCTTTTATTTACTCAGATACATGACCTGGGAGTGCCTTCTGTACTAGTTCTAAACATGATGGATTTGGCCGAAAAAACAGGGTTTGCCATCAATCATACCAGATTGTCAGAAATATTGGGTGTACCTGTTATCCCCATGCGGGCACGTACCGGTAAAGGAATTGTGACTTTAAAGGAAGCATTGGCAACTCCCATTAAAGCGCCGGAGATCCCCATATTTGATGTAAAATTATATGCGGCCGAAGCAGTAGCCAGGGTAAAAGAACATTTTAAGGTCAACACTGATTACAGGGCATATCAAATTCTCCAGCAATTCAGGATTAATTCTGCCCTTTCTCCATCAGAGAAGGAATGGTTAGAGCAGGTTTCTGAAGAATACACCTTCCAGTCTCACGAGATGCGACGGATTGAAACCATGGCCCGGTACCAGAAAATAAATGAATACGTCGAGCAATCCATCAGTGAGAGCACAAACCTATTGCCCAAACGCTGGACATATCGCCTTGACCGGATTTTCACCCATAGGATTTGGGGGTACGGAATTTTCTTTCTTATCCTGATGGTTATGTTTCAGGCAATTTTTGCCTGGGCTACAATACCTATGGACTTTATTGATAACTTGTTCTCGGTTATCAGTTCAAGCTTGCAGGAAGTATTGCCATCAGGTGTACTCGTGGATTTGCTAACGGAGGGGATCATTCCGGGGATTGGCGGTATTGTTATTTT
>JBGTMS010000033.1:0-6565 GCA_041743425.1 Zeaxanthinibacter sp.
TTCAAAGGAGAGACTGCTAAAGTTCTTGCACATTGGGATAGGATCCTGGCCAAATCAATTGAGGCAGACTATCTGGAAGGTATGGCCACTGCCTATCACAGTTTTGCCGATATTAAAATAGACCTGGCTGCCAAGTACAACTACCTGCTCAAGGTAGACTCCCTGTACTCAGCGCATGATACGGTCAGCCCAGTGCTGGCAAATACCTACAGCCACATGGGAAATATATATCTGGAAGCAAACAGCAAAGATCCTCTCGCCTTGTATTATATCCAGAGATCCCTGACTATTTCGCATAAAACGGGTTATGAACCCGGGGTATTTCATGCCATGGATCTGCTGGGTACAAGCGCCCTCAAGGAAAAGGAATATGAGAAAGCGAAAAGCTATTTTCTCAAAATGAAGGAGCAGGGAGATCTCCAGAAGAATGAACTGATCACTGCCAGGGGATTGCTCAACCTGGCGAATGTGGCAATTAAGTCCGGAGATTTGTCAGAAGTGGAGGCGCTACTCCAAAAGAGCTCGGAAATTTTCGCGAGGCATGACGTTGAAGGCAGCCTTGCCCGAATTCAGTTGCTCAGGGCCGAACTTTCCTTGGCGGAGGAAGCTACTGATAAGGCCCTGCAGCATTTGGAAAAAGCCCGCCTTTATCAGGTGACATCAGATACCACGGATTTCAGGATCGACCTGAAAAGAGTTGAAAGTTCTTATTATGAACTTACCGGGAATTATGAAGCAGCTTACCGCACGCACCGCGAGGGAGAGAACCTGCTAGCCTCTCTGGAAGGCATCCGGAATCAAAAAGCTTTTATCCTTACGGAACAGCAGGAGCGCCGGAAAAAGATGGACCGGGAAATTGCTGTTTTAAAAGCAGCGAACGAGGAGTCTGAGTATCAGAAAGAACTTCAGAAAATATTCTTATTTGCAGTTGCAGTGATCCTGGGACTCCTTGCCTTTATATTTTTTTACAGATATAGAAACAAACAAAAAACAAACAGAAAACTGAAAGAACTGGACCATGCGAAGTCCAACTTTTTCACAAATATCTCCCACGAATTCAGAACCCCGCTGACCCTCATTTCAGTACCCCTTCAGGAACTTCTGGCTGAACCCGGACTTCCTGCTGAAAAGGCAAGGCATTTGGAGCTGGCTCTTACCAGCACCAACCGGCTATTGTACCTCGTAGAACAGTTACTCGCCCTGTCGAGGATTGACAGCGGGCTGCTGCAACCGGAGTTGGAGGAGGGTAACCCACTCCGGCTCATTAATGTCTGGGCGGAACCCTACGCATTTCTTGCAGAGCAAAAGGGGATCGAATTTACGATGGAAAGCGGAGAAGAAGGCTGGGCATGGTTTGACAGGGATGCCCTGGAAAAGATTACAGTGAATTTGCTCGGCAATGCCATAAAATATACTCAGAAAAACGGTAAAGTAACGGCCAAAGCGCATTTAAATCAAAATGAGTTGCATTTAGAAGTACGTAATACAGGAAAGGGAATGGACAAAGGGCAACTGGCAACCATTTTTGAACGCTTTTATCAGGCGGATGGAAGTCAGGAAGGCTCCGGGATAGGTCTCGCACTCGTGAAGGAACTGGTGGCACTTCATCTGGGCACCATAACAGTTGACAGCCTGCCTGATCAGTGGACAACATTTACCGTAAGCCTTTGCACCGACAGAATGCAATTTAAAAATGCCATTTTGAAAACCACCAATGGGAGTTCCCCTGTAACGGCTATCGTTCCTGTAATTGCGGATGACCCGTCGATTATTTCTGATAGTGACGATAGCCTGCCTATCCTTCTGATCGTGGAAGACAACCCGGATGTTCGGACCTTGCTTTTTGATACCTTTCAACCCGGCTACAAAGTCATCACAGCACAGCATGGAAAAGAAGGGCTGTTCCAGGCAATGGATTTTATCCCGGATCTTATTATTAGCGATGTAATGATGCCCGAGATGGATGGTATTGAGCTGACGAAAAAACTAAAGGCAGATGAACGCACCAGCCATATACCTGTTGTCCTTCTGACGGCAAAGGCAGGAGATGAAAATAAGCTGACCGGGATCGAAGTAGGAGCGGATGATTATATTATAAAACCCTTTAATCAGGCCATTCTGAAGTCGAAAGTAAAAAATCTGATATCCCTGAGAAAAAAACTGCAGTCCAGGTATAGGCAGGAGGTCATTCTTCAACCACGAGACATTTCTGTGACTTCGGTGGATGAGCGATTTCTTGAAAAAGTGCAGGCCATTCTGGATAAAAACTTAACGCGACCCGACTTTAGTATAGAAGAATTCAGTCACGCCCTTCACATGAGCCGCATGCAACTGCACAGAAAACTGAAAGCGCTAACCGGTCTCTCGGCTTCCGACTTTATTCGTTCACAACGGCTGATACTTGCAAGCCGAATCCTCATCAACTCAAACAGCACGATTTCTGAAGTCGGCTATAGGGTCGGATTTAACGATCCATCCTATTTTGCCAAATGTTTTAAGGAAAGTTACGGGTTAACTCCAACGGCCTATAGCAACCTCCACTCCCACTCCTCTTCAAGGCCTTAGAATAAGGCAAAGTCATCAATTGTTACACAGCTTATAGTTTCTGTTACCCTGGTCACAGAGATTGGCAGTCCTGCTTATTATATTCGTTTATCACATTTCCCGGTACATTTCTGCCACAAGGAGATTAAGGCATCCATGAAAAACAGAAAACTGATCTGTAACGGGGAGATTAAGAATTTTGTATCCCAAAAGATCTACCTCAACGTTGACCATCTTACCTCGGGCATGTATATCCTGAATATTGTCCATAAAAATAAGCTTATAAAGAAAGTCACATTTAAAAAGTAGGATGCCATGTTAACCTTTTCGCGTTGGCAACATTCATGAAGGAACCATTTAAACAGAGAACAAATGAAACCAATGCAATTCTTAATGCTTTGCCTCCTTCTTGGCGGCACGACGGCCACACAGGCACAATTCTGGAAAAATCTGTCAAAAAAGGCACAGGAGGCGGCCGAACGGACCGTGGAGCGGAAAGTGGAAGAAAAAAGCGAAAGGGAGGCCGAAAAATCCTTTGACAGTGTTTTCAATAATCAGGGAAAACTCTTTAAAGGTAAAAAAGCGGCCCCGGCGGCAATGTATACTTTTACCCATATCTACAGCATGGACATAGTGGATGGAAAGCGCACTACAGCCGTCCGGTATTACCTGAATATTGAACAGCCCTATTTCGGCACCAGTACGGTCACCGAAGACGGCGGGCAGATGGTTACCGTCCTGGATATTCCGGAACAGACAGCGCATACATTTATGGATATGGGCGATTCAAAAACCATTATGTCTTTTGGTCTTGACCTGGAAGGCGAGGTTGATGAAACAATGGATCAGGCTTCGATGGAGATTACCATTACCGGAAATACCAAAGAAATTCTGGGCTACCAATGTGAAGAGTATCAGGTGACAGGACCGGATCATGAGGGCACGCTGTGGGTCACACAGGAAGCCAGTGTCTCTTTCTCCGACGCCTTTGTCAATTTAAAATCCGACAAATCTCAGTCCAATAGCGGACTGAATCAGGCCTGGATGTCCATGGTGGATGGGCTTGTGCTGGAGATGACCATGACAGATACTACCAGGAAAAAACCGACAACCATTCAAATGATATGTACAGATCTTCAGGAATCGGAATTTTCCATAGACCCCTCCCAATATTCAAAAGCGTTTTAAAAACCTGTCAAAAATTATGAAAACAATCTCTATTATTTGCTGCCTCTTCATCGTTCTTTCATGTAAGGATGGTTCAGAAAAGGCTAAAACGGATGAGGTTCCTTCCGTTGAGATCGTAAGCAAAGATGCCCAAGGGGGATCGGCTTTAACGCAAAAAGGGGATTATTCCGAACTTTTTCTGTGGGAGGAAGAGAATTGTGATTTTATTACCCAGGAAGAGATCGCAAAGGTTCTTGGTATTACAACGGATACCATTGAACCGGAAACGAATGGATGCGGGTATAAGGTAACCGAGACCGACGGAAATGGAAGTCGTTTTTATTTTAAACATGAGAATTGGAAGAAGAACGAAATCCTCTCCCAGATCAATGGCTCGATGGAAAATATGGAAAGTCTTGGTGAAGACTCCCGGTTAACCCACATCCAGGTCAGTGAAACCGGAGACACTTATCTGGCCATGAATCAGAATCGGTACATCATGATTCTGAATGAAAACTATGCCGGAGTTATCGCTATAGATTATAAAGCTGTGATTGAGCAGGGAGAAAAAGACGTGGCTGTTATTAATAATAAAATGGATACCGCCCTCAACCGTACCTACGCCCTTGCCAATTACCTTTTGAAAAAATACCAAAAATAATCACCATGAATACTTTGCAAAATCTACTCTCATTCCCTGTTATTTTTCTGGCATGCTTTTATGGCATGGCCCAGCCATTTGAATTAGACCCCAAAATAAAACCGATAGAATTACTGCTCGTGGATGACAGTGAGGTAGAAGGAGCAAAAGGGGTAACTACTGCAGGGAGTATAAAGGATGATAGACCTACGTATTATTATGTCAAAGGACATGATGTATTCCAGAACATTGATGTATTTATCTTTTCAAATTATGGAAATCCGAAGTTCAAAGTAGAATTGGTAAAAGATACCTGGAATGATGTTGCGGAAACACAGACAAGCACTAGCCAAAAAGATGGCATAATCAATTTTAAATTGCGCACCTGGGGGGATTTTGGTTTTAGAATAACACCCGAAACACCTTTGTTCTACACGGTTATTGTCTACGCCAGTTCTCCCGTAAAAAACTACCTGGACTCTCCTTTTATTAAAGCCACCAAAGAAAATACAGGGATATCGACCATGCCGGATGAAGCGGAGGTCAATACACTGAAGAATACTGAAACCAACGTGAATGACGAGTCCAACCTATGGCTCTATGCGGGGATTGGAATCTTATTGTTAATTGTGGGTGTCCTTATGGGAAAGATACTATCGCGCAAAAATGCGGCTATTATTCTTTTATTGATTGGGTGCGGCGGAGGACCACTATACGCTCAATTTGGCGGGGGAGTTACCTGGGGCCCTGGACAGACCCGTCCTGGTGGTGATTATGAATTATGGCTGCGGCGACAGGGTGAAATCAATCCTGATAATTCGGTATTTGGGGATGTTGAACAAATCAGTGGAGGTCTTGACAGACTGGGGAAAGTAGGATCCAACCTGGGTAAAATTCAGGAGGCCTATGAAAAGATGCAGGACTACGAGGAGGCATATAAAGACTTAGGTAATTGTATGAACAGCGCAACCCCGCCAGGGGCTCCACGACTTCCATCCTTTTGTGCAGATACCGAAAGTAGTTGTGGCAGATGTTTTCTTGAAGCACGGGAAAAGTTCAATTTCACACGTTATCAATTTGAAAAGTTAGCTGCCATATACAATTGTACCAAAGATTACAGTGACAAGGCCATTGCCCTCGGAGACAATGTATCTGGAATTCATGCCGTCTCGGGAATGGCATGGCAAATTCAAAAAACCAACATTGTAAAATCTGTAAAAGAATTACAAGAGGCAGTCGATAAAAAATATGCGGAGCTCGTAGGAGATCTGCAAGAATCCTTAATGATGTTGGATGAGTGCGAAGCGGAGCATGGAATTCCGGATTGGTATGATCGTTTTGGATACATGTATTATGAGTTTATGCAAATTAATTATAAACGCAAAGAATAGCATGAAAATTCCATTATATACCCTTAGCCTGGCCATTTGTTTCCTATCCTGCGGTACCTCCGACAAGGAGAAAGAAGAGACTGTACCGACAGTAAAAACGAAGACTGCCAAAGTCGTGAAAAGCGATAAAAATGTAACAGACACTGTCGCCAAACAAATGATGGAGATGTTTGGCATGGAAGGGGAAACGTTTCACGACATGATGAAGACAGACAGCCTGGAGGGTGAGATCATGAAAGTCTTTTCTCCTGAGGGCCTGGAGGCCATGTTGAAGGAATCCAATCTCTCTGAGGCAGAGCAGCAGCAGCTGATGGAAAAAATGGCACAGAACGAAAAAAAGGATAACGCATCAGGGGATCAGAACCTGCAAGGACGTACCTCTCAATCCCTGGACAAATATTTTAAAGAACTTGAAACCGCACTGGCTGCCTCCGGAAGTGAGCAGCAGCTAAAGGACCTGCAGGCAATGATGAAAAGGGAAAATGTTTCAGAACGGATCGATGCACTTTCTACGGAAAGTAAGGATCCACAGATCCAAAATATCAGGAAAGTATTGGGGACCAGGGAGCCAAGTTTAATAGAAGAGCAACTGAACTCCTTTTCTCTTTATGGAAATGCGAAGAGGAAAGAAACAATGCGCGCATTGGCATTTGCTTCGGAATCAGAAGGAATTCGGATCATTGCCAAACATTATGAGGTCCCTGAGAAGGAGATTGAATTTCTGAAACTATTACCTTCATTTCCGCCACTTACAACATCAATGGCCGCAGAAGAAATGAGAGATTACAAACTTCCGGCAGAAATCAACAGCTATTTGGAAGGG
>JBGTMS010000034.1:0-7380 GCA_041743425.1 Zeaxanthinibacter sp.
TAGTCAAT
This sequence comes from Zeaxanthinibacter sp., assembly GCA_041743425.1. Classification (GTDB taxonomy): domain Bacteria; phylum Bacteroidota; class Bacteroidia; order Flavobacteriales; family Flavobacteriaceae; genus JTS-RE37. The sequence goes on from JBGTMS010000034.1 coordinate 9, forward strand.
GAGATCCTTGAATAATTTATGTTCAATTTTGCCTGTCGCCCGGTGGACGACCATCAATTTGGATTCGTCACGATGCTCTGCGGGATACTCTGCCAGTAATTCTTTGGGAAGTTCAAAACTAAAGTGTGATAATTTCATAAATGCTTTTTCTATGTACAGGCTTATGTTTGTATTCTCTTTTCAGGATGCCCGGAAATTCCTCCAAACCCCCATATCTTATCCAACTCAGGGTACATGGCTCCGGGGCGGGGGCAAATATACAATCCTCAGATAGCGGATGTCAAGAAAAACCAGGTAAAATAAAGGCTATCGGGTTTTTACATGAAATCCGAGTATTTCGAGATCCTTCCAAAATCCGGGATAAGATTTTGTAACTACCTCTGCATCGCATATCTGCAGCGGTGCTTTCAATGCCAGAGGTGCGAAGGCCATGGCCATCCGATGGTCATTGTAGGTGGCCACCTCCACATTTTTTCGTATACCCTCTGTTTTGCGCAAGTTCAGCGAAGCGTCAGTGACGCGTATCATGGCCCCAAACTTGGTTAATTCCGTTTTAAGGGCTTCCAGTCGATCCGTTTCTTTTATTTTCAAAGTATGAAGACCTGTCAAATGACATCCCGTCCCCAGTCCGAAACAGGTAACAGCAAGGGTTTGCGCCAGATCCGGGGCATGGGCGAGATCTGCCTCTATCAGTTCCGGAATTTTATGGGCCATTTTATTGAGGACCATCGTATTTTTTCCGAATCTGGTGGTTACACCAAAATCCCGGTATATATCGGCAATCACTCTGTCCCCCTGAAGGCTTTTCTCCCTGAAGGAAGATAAAACAAGTTCTGTACCCGGTTCTGAAAGGGCAGCGATACTGTAAAAATAGGAGGCCGAACTCCAGTCAGATTCAATTGCCAGATGATGTTCCTGAACTGATTCCTTTGGTTGCACGGTGATGAGGTTGGCTTCAAAAGAGGTTTCGACACCAATCTGTTCAAGCAACGCCAGTGTCATTTGAATATAGGGCAGTGAGGTAATCGGCCCTGTTAGTTCCAGCTCCAGACCTTTTCGCATGCGCGGTGCCATCAGGATCAAAGCAGAAATATACTGGCTGCTCACCGATGCCGGGAGGGTGACCTTATTTTTAAGCAGGGATTGGCCTTTTATTTGAAGGGGTGGAAATCCTTCATTTTTCAGATAGGTGATATCAGCCCCCAGCTGATGTAAAGCATCTACAAGAATTTTAATGGGTCGCTCCTGCATCCTGGCTGAGCCTGTAAGAACGACTTCATGTCCTGCGCTGCACGCGTGATATGCAGTCAGAAATCGCATGGCGGTGCCGGCATGATGTATGTCAACTTCGCCTTTGCTGATACTCAGCCCCCTTTGCATGGCCTCAGCATCATCGGAATGGGACAGGTTATCAAGCTTCAGATTGGGGTAAAGGGCCTGAAGCAGTAATAACCGGTTCGTCTCACTCTTGGAACCTGTAATATCTATGGTGCCTTTAAGGAGGTGCCCCGCAGGCTCGGAAAGCGTTATGTTCAATGTGGGTGAATTTTAATTCAGCCTACAAATATAACGCTATTTAAGTTTTTCGTTGTTCTTATGACGCGTGTGATCTCTTTTGGTTTTAAGAGCCATTTTTGAGTTAAAAGCATCCTCAAGATCAATGCCGGTTTGGTTGGCAAGGCAAAAGACGACAAAGAGCACATCGGCAAGTTCTTCACCCAGGTCTTTTTCCTTGTCGGACTCCTTTTCACTTTGCTCCCCATACCGACGGGCAATGATCCGTGCCACTTCACCTACTTCTTCAGTAAGCTGTGCCATATTGGTCAGCTCATTGAAATAACGAACCCCGTGGGTCTGAATCCACCTATCGACCTCCTGCTGTGCGTTCTGAATATTCATCCCCGGCAATTTTAGTCAAAACTACCTTTTCTGTCTCTTTTTCTACTATTTATTTGTACAATTCCTTAAGACTTCCATAATAGTTCGCAGGTAGAAAACCCTGATTTATTTTCATTTCCACTACAAGTTGCAGGCGCTTGGGCTGCTCGCGGAGATTGAAGCTAAAACTTCCCAGATCGTCCTCAAGCGTCAGAAAGAGGGGCTCTGGCATGGAGTTCACCTCATAGCCATCAGGGATGCTGATGTTCACCATGTATTTGTCCTGCCAGGGATATATAAAATCAATTGGGTAATTGCGAACTTCTTCCTTAAAAGGGTTCTCTGTCATTGTGGTAAAAAACAACGGAGAAAAATAGATCCTGTCACCAACCACTTCCGTCTGCAAATCCATATGAAAATCGAAATTCTCCATCACAGGCGCCCCAACCATCGATTGGCCATCAATGGTATAATCAGAAACTTCGAGACCTGGGTGGCTGTTGCATTAAGAAAAAACCTGTTTCGTTATAGATTTTTACCTTTTCATGAATGGTAGTAACAATATGAAAGCCATCTCCCTGGACATATTTGTAATCGGTATTAACACGCCTGTGTAATACCGCAGCGGGCGCAGAGGCATGCATGGGGTGAACTGATTCCTTGAGTTCCTCTTCCGACACCTGGCCGAACTTCAGCTGCTGGGCCGGAAGCCAAAGTGAAGAGAGAAAAGAAAATAGAACGACCGGGAGTTGTTTAAAAATCAAACGGTGTGGTTTTAATGGAGGTTATTGAATATTCTTTACGATAACGACTTGTGCGGCGTCCATCCCGGCCACCTCTTTTCTGAAGTCCCGGTAGGCATCATACCTGTCTCTGCCGTACAATCCTTCCTTAAGTAGAAAACTGCGCGTGAATTGAAGTGAGTGATCTGCTTCATTATAAATGATACCCATGGAATACTCGCCAAATTCTGTAGTGACTGTTTTTTCGGCAGGCATAGCTTCTATGTGATAACCCGATGGCAGACGTATGGTAAATTCATCTTCATCCCAAAAGCCTCTGTTAATGTATACCGGCAGTGCCCTGGACCTCTGACGTATAGGAATAAAGGCGTTCTTATTGAAGGTATTGGGGACAAATAATATGCGGTTGCCACTAATAGAAGCATAGTGATCGGCATGTATCTCAATAGACTCGTTAAAACGTATGTCCTCTTTTTTATTTTCAAAGCGATAAGAAACCAGCTCCAGATTATTGATATTGTCCCAGTAATTTTTATAATGCTGATCTACTTCCTCCGGGCTGTTCTTTTCGAGATATTGCCGCTGGTCATATTGAATCCCGGAAGTAACTATATCGATGTTCCCTTCAATCCCGCCAAGTTCGTTCAGGGTATACTCAGCAGTAGTTTTTTGATGATTGTCTTTATTCAGATAGGATGGAGTGCGCATGAGTTCGCTGCTCTCAGGTTTGACTACCAATACCTTCCGGTCATCTGTAAAGTTGCCGACAAAACCGAAAGGAAGTACTGATGAAGTGCAGTCTATCCAATGGTAGGTTCCTCTGTAGGGTATGGCCAGGATGATATGATTTCCCTGGGCGAGGTCGGCAAATTCGTCTTCAAAGTCCACTTTTTCACTTCCTGCCTGTACTATGGAATAATAGGCAGTCACCCCAACAGCTTCCATTAGAGCCATGGTGTAATTGGACAGTCCTTTGCAATCCCCATACTTCAGACGGTCTACCTCGGATGCACTTATAGGCTGCAATCCGCCAATACCTACCTGCACACTGATATATCTGGTATTGTCCTGCACATATTTATAAATGATTCTGGCTTTCTCCAGCGTATCTGTAACATGTGCCACCAGCGATCTCGCTTTTATTAAGGTCTCCTCAGAAAGAGCATTCCTGTCCTTTAAAAGCGTGGTCTGCACCCATGAACCAATGTCCTTCCAGTTTTCTGCAAAGGCGCGATGCCCTTCGAATTCAAAATTAGAAAGCCGGACCATCAGATGCGGCACAATGGTCCTAAAAGAAGGACTCAGGCTTTCATCATTTATGGCAGGGATATTCAACGCCTCAAAACGCATGCTATTAGCCGTAGTAGACTTCATAAGCCCTAAATTTGCTGTGTTCTTTTCCAGGACGACAGGTTGGAGGGCAGGATCATTATATTTGATCTGGAAGAGGCTTTTTTCCGTACTTACCAGAAAACCGTCGAGAAAATACCAGGATGGAATATTGGCGGTATTGCTCGTCGATACCTCGTATGTAAACTCAAGGGTATACGGATATTGAACCGGGGTATAATGAAGAAAAAGTATTCTGGAATCAGAATATAAGGTGCCGCCTTCCACGGCACTGACGTCCTGGAAATCCTTCATCCTGAATTTGTTCGTAGCCTTTCCGAAGGCGTCATATATTTGAGCCTCTGCGCTTCGCACCGTTAAACTGTTATTATACCCAATTCTTGCCCGGGCATGGATGTTTCCGCCTTTATTCAGCACGGTAACAACACGTTTTAAACGAATGCGCATCTCATCAACAGCCAGAAGTTCTACGCTCATTTCATCCAGTCGAACGACAGCATTGGCATTTTCGCGAAGATCGGGACTAACGGTTAGTGCGGTGTGATTTAATTCCTGGGAGGCAGCGGATATACAACAGATCAGAAGAACTGAAGTAAAGGTTCTGTACATAGACTTGGGTTGGTTGGTTTAGTACAACGCTAAAAATCATACATTTCCTACATTCGAATTCAACAAATTCGTTGAAAGGACCTATTCTCTCTTTTTAGAATCCAAAACTATGGTTACCGGACCGTCATTTATAAGCTCCACTTTCATGTCGGCGCCAAAAATACCAGTTCCAACCTTTTTCCCAAGATCACTTTCTATCTGTTCAATAAAGGAATTGTAGAGCGGGGTGGCAATTGCAGCACCGGATGCCTGTATGTAGGAAGGCCGGTTTCCCTTTTTTACCTGGGCATACAACGTGAACTGGCTCACCACGATGGCATCTCCTCCTGTTTCAAGCAGGGATCTGTTCATGATACCCTCAGCATCAGCAAAGATCCTGAGATTTACGATTTTTCTGGAGATCCAAATCAGGTCTTCCTGCTCATCCGAATCGGTGATGCCCAAGAGTACCAACAGCCCGGACCCTATACTCGCTGTTAATGTGCTATTGACGGTCACAGAAGCCTTGCTGGTTCGCTGAATAACCGCTCTCATAAGCCCTCGTAATGATCCATCCGGTAGGCATCTTCCTCCCCATTCAACATCTGCAGATAGCTTTTGTAACGGCTCCAGGAAACTTCATCTCTGGCGAGGGCCTCCTTTACAGCACAATCCGGTTCCTCCTGATGCAGGCAGTTGTTGAACTTGCAATTGCCCTTTAATTCGAAGAACTCAGGAAAATAATCCCCGATTTCTTCCTTTTCCATGTCTACGATCCCAAACCCTTTGATCCCTGGGGTATCAATAATCCTGGCGTCAAAATCCAGGTCGAACATTTCCGCAAAAGTGGTGGTATGCTGGCCCTGCAGATGCTGTTCGGAAAGCACCTTGGTCCTGAGTTTCAAATGTGGTGCAATGGTATTTATCAGGGTCGATTTCCCAACCCCCGAATGACCGGCGAACATGCTGGTTTTGCCTTTCATCAATTCAATAACCTGCTCAATATTCCGGCCGGTTTTAGCCGAGATCCCGATACATACATAACCAATGGACCGATAGATGGCAGCCAGGTACTTTACCTCATCCATGACTTCTTCCACATAGTTGTCCGTCTTATTGAAAAGCAGAACAGCCGGGATGTCGTAGGCGAAACAGGTGGCAAGGAAACGATCGATAAATACCGTATAGGTTCTTGGCTCCTGAAGGGTAATCAGAAGAAATACCTGGTCAATATTGGCAGCGATGATGTGGGTCTGCTTGGACAGGTTAACGGACTTACGGATGATATAGTTCCTTCGGTCCTCTATCCCCGTTATAATTCCCGTGGTCAATTCCCCCTGGGTTTCGGTTTCAAAGTTCACCTCATCGCCAACTGCTACAGGATTCGTGCTCCGTATACCCTTCATTCGGAATTTGCCTTTGATCCGACATTCGTAGGTTCGGTCATCCCCTGCCTTTACGGTATACCAGCTCCCTGTGGACTTATAAACAATTCCCTTCATCAATGTTTATATTTCCTCACAAAGTAACAATATTCCTGTCATACTAACTTTTATATTTGATTGGCAGCTAAACCTGGACAAACCAACTAATTAAAGTATAAATATGACTAATCTGATCATTTTTATTGGACTGATATTGACTGCATCTTTTAACGCCGCTGCGCAGCAATAAAAAGTGATTACAAGCGTAGAATCTATTGTTCCAAGCGGCCGGCAGGTCAAGGATCATCAATGCTATGGAGGAGAAGGATTATAAGGAATATTCCAGTGTGCAGACGGACGAGGACAATACCAGGAATAAATCAGACCGAGCCGAGATAAGAGTAAAAAATTTCGAGGAAACGAAGTTGCTTAATTTTTTCAACATCGGAGGCATCCGTTTTCAGAATATCGCGGCCAATGATGCCTTATTGAGTTCCAAGATCAACTCCATGGCCGCAGCAGGCTGGGAACTGGCCTTTGTAACCAGCGCTGTGGAAAGTGACAGCGGTAAGGATGATGGACAGGGTATTTTTATTACGCGCTACGTCTTTAAGAAGTAGGCAGCAAAACGCATTGGAAAGCGCCCCATAAGATATAGGCATTAACAGAGGGGGATCCCATCTATACCTTACAACTTAAAAATCGCGAATCATGATACGGCCTCCGGCAAGGGTGGACTTCCGTACTTCCTTCGGATTGCCATATACCATGACATCACCCCCGGCTCTGACAAAGATGTCAACCGCTTCGGAGGCAAATAAGGAGGCCTCTCCACCCGCAGAAATCCGAATGTTGGCCACTTCAGTTTTAAGATCCCTGCCCTCAAAAATGCCGCCGGTATTTAGGACAATCATTTGGCTGGCTGCTATCCCTGAAGCCTCTACAATACCGCCGGTTACCGCACGTATATCGGTACTCCCCACATCCATTCCAATTTTAATCCTTGCCCCTTCCTGGGCCCGAAGAACAATATGCTCCTTCCGGACGGTTTCATTACATACTATGGTTGACCCTTCGTTGCTGTCAATGATATCAAGGTCAGTGTAATGTACTTCAATCAGGGTATGCTCTCCCTGAAACTTTTTCTCGAGCCGCATCCGCAGTTTCAGGACGCCTTCCTTATTTACCCATTGCACATCATCGACCTGACTTCCTTTAATGAGAATTCTGTTCTCATCAGCATGTATTAGATTGACTTCGATTAGGTCAAAGACTTTTATTTCCCTGAAAGATTCCAATTCGCGGTCAATAATTCGTTGCGAAAATACATTCACGGCACAGAGGGCAAGGCAGAGGGTGATCAATTTTGTCATGAGAGCGGATTTGATG
>JBGTMS010000035.1:0-9389 GCA_041743425.1 Zeaxanthinibacter sp.
TGAGGATCCGGCGATCATCAATATAACCAGCGCGTTAGGGGATATAAATAAAATGAAAGACGAAGAATTTTGTTATTCCAACTATTGTATGACTGCCTATGCAACTTCGAAAGCCGCTTTGAATATGTATACTCATTTACAATGCAAGGAATTTAAACCTACTAAAATTGCCATTCACAGTTTTGATCCGATTGCCTTAAAAAACTGTACCCATAATTCAGTATCCATTTGTTCGGGTGTAAAGGACGAATTCATTTCCCTGATCAGCAAGGCACGTTCCCGGGCAATTTTATAAATTTTTTAAAAAGGTCACATTCCAATTAAAAATCAAAGTATTTTTTATAAAGCATTGATATCCTTCAGAACTTCTTCCAACTGCCTTATCGGTTTTTTGAAATTTCTATTATTCTCGGCTAGAACTGCGGCCGCACATGCTCCCATTACAATGATGAAAAGCAAAATTGACATCTTGGGATAAGCCATAACGCCGCCCGGTACATATAGCTTAAAGAGAATCCATACAAAGACCATCGAACTTAATGGCACCAAAAAATATTCATATCTTATTTTAAACCTATAGAAGCTGGTAATTATCCTGTATTGTTCATGAACATAATCTTTGATGGATAAATCCGATGCCGACTTGTCATCTGATTGAAGCAGTGCCATGCGTTTAAATTTTTGCATGAGGACTATGGTGAACGGCACATAGAGCAGGAGGCAGAAGACACCCGGAAGCCATACGAGGATTTCCTCCCAATGTTTTACAATCACATGTGATAACAGCCCATAAACAATTATTTGATAGACGAAAGATGCCCAAAAATATTTGAGGCTGGTGTTCTTCTGTTTGTTGACCCTCTTCACCAATAGCGTTTGCCATGCCAATTTGGTAAGCGGGTTCAGTTCGGAAAGTTCAACCCGGCCTTTCCAATTCTTTTGAATATCTTCCAGGTTTTGCATTTGTATTTTTATTTAATTGGTTTCTTTAACTCCTTTTCCAGCTCTTTCCTGATCCTCACCAGCCGAACACTTATGTTTGATTTTGACAACCCCGTGATTTGTGCAATTTCATCATAACTCAGCGCTTCGAGATAAAGTAAAATAATGGCCTTATTTATTTGGGTCAGATTTTCTATGGCTTTATGAAGCATCAGCATGGCATCACCGGGCTTTTCGTTTTCCGCATCGGCAATCTCCGTGAATTGTTGTGAAAGCGGGAGATGACTATTCCTTTTGGTGTGACTTAAATAGGTGATCGCGGTATTGAGGCACACGCGGTACATCCAGGTTGAAAATTTAGCATTTCCCCGAAAACCGGGATATCCTTTCCACAGTTGGTAAAGCATTTCCTGTATGACATCATTCCGCTCCCCGGAATTCAAAAAGTAAATATTGGCCACCTTATGAACAATTCCCAAATTATGATTGATGTCTTCAATAAATTTATCTTGCATTGGTCCCTCCATCCTGTGAGTATCCGTAAATTGGTCCTTGTATTAGTATATTTTCCCTGGCAAAAACTACATTATTCTCATTTTTTTAGTTCAGCCATTTAAAATAATTCATAACCAACCGGTTTCCTGCGAATTTCTAGACAATAAAAATTCAAGCTATCTGTGAAAAGATAATGAGGTGAAATGTAATGGACTTATTTTTTACCTTATTGATTCAAAAGGTATATTCGTTAAAAGAAGTTTATAAACCACCATTTAGGTGGTAACAATCATCCTGTTTTCAGCCACAGCTACCAGGAACCGGACTTACATTCTCAAATCCTGACATGCTATGAAAAATAGTACACTTTGCTGGATTCTTGCTCTTGCATTGGGTATCCCGGTGCTAAGCGCTCAGTCCGAATCTGAAAAACCACGCACCATCGTTACGACAGATGGCGAAATTGACGATGTGGATTCCTTTATCCGGATGTTGCTTTATGCAAACGAATTTGAAATTGAAGGGTTGGTTTACAGCAGTTCTATGTGGCATTACAAGGGGGATGGAAAAGGGACCAAAGTCATTTCAGAAATGGAAATGACTAAAAAAATGTACGGAGAGAGGACCAACCTCAGGTGGCCGGGTACGAATTGGATGGAAGGATTACTTGAGGATTACGAAAGTGTCTATCCCCATCTCATAAAACATGCTGACGGTTATCCATCTGCTGATCAATTGAGAAGCCTTATACGAATAGGGAATATTGATTTTGAAGGTGAGATGGAGAAAATAACTCCAGGTTCAGAATTGATCAGGGAACTTTTGCTGGACGATATTACGACACCAATATATCTTCAGGTATGGGGGGGCACCAATACCATTTCGCGGGCCTTAAAATCAATAGAGGAGACTTATAAGTCCGGTGCAGATTGGGAACGAATCTATAAAAAAGTATGTGATAAAGCCATCATTTATACCATCCTGGACCAGGACGCCACCTACAAAAAATATATCGCTCCGAATTGGCCGGATCTGAAGATATTCTACAACTCCAATCAGTTCTGGTGTTTCGCCTATCCCTGGAAGAAAGCGGTGCCGGAATCGCAGCACTACCTTTTTGAAGGTGATTTTATGGGAAATGAAATTATTAAGAATCATGGCCCGTTACTGGAAAATTACTACAGCTATGGGGATGGTCAAAAACAAGAAGGAGATGATGAACACACTCACGGTGATCCTAAAAAAATCAAAGGTACCCAATGGGGCGACTTCGGGACCTACGATTTTATATCGGAAGGGGATTCCCCGGCCTTCCTACACCTTATTGATGTTGGCCTTAATAATCTTCAACATCCCGAATGGGGCGGCTGGGGAGGCCGATTGATTCAATCAAAAGAACAACCAAATAGATGGGAGGATGGTGAGGCCGCAGCAGATTACAATCCCTTTACCAAAAAAACAGATCCCACCTATCCCCAGATCAGGTGGATTGAAGCCATTCAGCAAGACTTTGCCGCCAGGGCAGATTGGTGCATAGCCGGGGACGAAAACACAAATCTTCCCCCTTCGGTAAAGACCATTACCCCATCCAGCATCAATGCAAAACCCGGAGAGGTAATCAATTTAGAAATCAATGCAACCGACCCGGATGGAGATACGTTAAATATCAGCTTCTGGCCTTACAACGAAGTAGGAACCTACTCCGGAAATGCGAGGATAACTAATGATGGTCAAGAAGCCGAGGTCACTCTGCCTGCAGAACAAACGGGTGAGCTACATATAATTGCAGAGGTAGAAGATAGTGGAGAACATTCCATGACGCGGTATGCGAGGTTTGTAATAAACGTTCAGGTTCCTGAGTGAGGAGACACTTCCCGGTTGCGATTCCTGCAAAGCGATGATTATTAAAGACCGGGGACGATATCAAGGTGGTTGGTACACAATCAGACTTATTGGACCGGGAAATACGACTGCGTTGGAATACGGACTGTCTTATATCAGGCATTAGAAATTGCATTTTAAAATCTTCTTATAAAAAAGTAAAATCAGGACATCCCCATAAAATACCCTCGTATTAAAAGATCCGCCCGATTGAAGTTTTCAGGATCCCGACTGATATATTTCTGCGACAACGGAGGACGGGCCAATATTCAGGTATTAATTCTCATTTGTTTTGCCTTCTTCAGAAGCCAGAAAGCAATTACCAGCCTGATCATTGGTTGGTAGTATTGATTACATCCGCTAATAATCGGCTCCATCCAATAAACCGGCAAGAAGTCATAGATAAATGCACAGGCAGTACAGAAACTCCAAAGTAAAAGTCCGATTCCCACATAGCTATCCCAGCCTTTTTTTGCTACCAATGCCAGTCCATGACAGGCATTTCCTAATGTAAACCCAATAGTAAACAACAAAAATTGAACATTTGAGGCCATCTGAGTATGTTGTATTTCAAGTCGCAACCACTGCTTTATATTTTCATCCGTACTTATCAAATAATTGGCATTCAAACCTTTAATGAACCAAAGGTCGGTCAAGGTTCTTTCCCATTCTGAAAAAACAAAAAGCGAAAAAAAGAGAATTCCTAAAACAGCCAGGGCTCGTGAATTTCTTACAATTATCAATGCTACCCCAAGCATGGAAAATAAAACCATCAGACAGTGAAGCATCACTATCCATTTTAAGAAGACATAGGAAGTATTTTCATACAGCAGCAAATTGTCTTCAAAATTTCCCGCAGGTATTTGAATATGGTGAATAACAAGCGTAGTGAGCACTGTAATTAAGGCACAGAGCGCAGAGAATAATAAATATTTTACTTCTGATGTTCCGTTCCTGAGAGTTTGATCATTCTTCATTCAGACCCTTTAACTTGCGCCACATAAATAGAAGATTTTTCATTATTTCCTCAATTGATTTTTATTCATTCATTCAAACGACATCATACTTTATTTTAAGTATTAATATTTAAAAATGTTTTTGTATACCCGAGTGTCTCTTACTCCTCTGGGGCCCGCTTCATTTTGATCTGGTAAAACAATAGGCTCTCTTTCAAAATTATATTCATCCAATTTTTGGACAAAAATGGTGATGATAATTAGTGATAGCATAAAAATATTCCAATAGAAAAATATAAATCTCACCCCAACAGGGGGATATATTTGCGTGTTATAATAATCGATGAATACAAAACATCCAAGTACTGGACTTGATCTATCCCGTATATCGGTATTTTTGATTTTATTACTCATCCTTTACAGTTGCGATTCTCACGATTGTACAAGAATGGCAACCATTGGAGGCGGTCTTATCCCCAAACAGGAAATTGAAGTCCCTTGTGATTTTCCTGAACCGGAACCGCTGGGAAAGGCCATTTATCTAAAGGGCCAACCACTGGACTGGATTCAGTGGACCATGTCGTGAGCCGGGTAGGAATTAACGATGATCTTATACATTGTGTAAATGGAAAATAGCCAATTGTAATAGTGAAGCCTTCCGGGCCGGCAACCGTTCATCTTACAGATTTTAATTCTGACAATAATAGCTGTGACAATTCGACTTGTAGTTGTAGGAAAATCATACATGTCTGTACATTAGACGATTACGCTGAAATTATAATTTTTGCAACACAACGGAAAAAACTGCCCCTCTGGCAGAAAAATACACAGCTGGGATTCTGAATAGGTATATTTCCGGCTTTAAACTAATACTGAGAAGATGTTCAGAATTCAAATTGATGTTCTTGTATTTTTAGTGAAAGCACTATGATCCATTAATTTCAATGTTCTGTGCACTTTCCTCTATAGACGGTCCAAAAGCCGATTTAGAATATTTTTTTATCGGGCTATATTACACATTTTAACTTTTAAGACCCAACCAAATGAATTCAGACCCTTTGAAATTGCTGGTTACTGGCGTAGCCGGATTTTTAGGTTCCAACTTATTATTCAAATTATTACGTGAGGGGCATGATGTTGTTGGCGTAGACAACCTATCCATGGGAAACCTGGAAAATATACGCCCTTGTCTTGACCATAAAAACTTTGTATTCATAGAAAGTGATATACTGGAACAGGCTACTATTGATGCCCTGGATACGGATTTTGATGTTATCATTCACCTTGCTGCATTTAAAATCCCCAGATATGGGAAAGCGGTTGAAACTCTGAAAACCAATTCCAAGGGATGCGAAAATATGCTTGAATTTGCCCGTAAAATCCAATGTAAAATTGTGCTTGCTTCTACCTCCGATGTCTATGGGATGAGTCCTGATCTCCCATTTGTAGAAGATGGGAATTGTGTGATCGGTGATTCTAAAGTTCCCCGTTGGGCCTATGCGGTCTCCAAGCTATTTGATGAACACCTGGCTTTGGCTTATATGGAAGCGTATGATTTCCCGGTCGTTTTATTGCGGTTTTTCGGTTCCTATGGACCTAATCAACACTTATCCTGGTGGGGTGGTCCTCAATCCGTATTTATTGATTGCATCCTGAATAATAAAACCATCCCAATACATGGAGATGGATTACAAACCAGAACATTTACCTATGTAGACGATACAGTAGCAGGGATATATGCCGCTGCCATCACGCCTGCTGCAAATGGCGAAATATTCAATATCGGAGCCAATAAAGAAATTACCATTATTGAATTAGCCAATATTTTAACAAGGATAGCCAACGGATCCGGCAACGCGAATATAACACTCATTCCTTATGACGAGATTTCTGTTGGACGAAAATATCAGGATGTGATGAAACGTGTGCCCGACACAACAAAGGCAGAGAGAATATTAGGTGTAAGGGCAAAAACATCATTGGAAGAAGGAATGCGCTTAACCTTTGAATGGCAGAAGAAGAAAACATTGGTTAAAGTCAGCCTTACATGAAAATAGGCATAGTGGGTGGTGGTTTTATGGGCCTCGCCCTGGCGCATAAAATCTCAAAGACGAATGCCACTGTCAAGGTATTTGAACGTGATTCCCAGCCAGGAGGATTATCTACGTACCATAATTATGGTTCCTTCATCTGGGACAAATTTTATCATGTCATCTTGCCAACAGACAATTACCTTATAGGATTGATTGAGGAATTGGGTCTTGGAGAAAGTTTGTGTTGGAGGCGGTCTTTTACCGGTTACTATGTGAAGAATGAGTTTTATTCTATAAGCAGTTCAAAAGAATTTTTGCTCTTTCCACCACTGGGAATCTTCGATAAAATGATGTTGGGATATACCATTTTTTATGGATCGAGGATAAAAAATTGGAAAAAACTTGAACAAATATCCGTCAAGGATTGGCTCATAAGGGTGGGAGGTAAACGGACTTATGACAACTTTTGGTCTCCGCTCCTAATGGCCAAGTTAGGTGAAAATCATAAGAAAGTCTCTGCCGTGTTCATTTGGACATACATAAAAAGATTGTTTCAGGCACGTAGTTCCGCTGCCCAGAAAGAGCATATGGGTTATGTGGCGGGCGGGTATAAAACTGTCTTTGACAGATTGACCAAATTACTGATCAAAACGGAATCAGAAGTTATTCTAAACAGTTCTGTAAAAAATATTTGCGCCAGCCCATCAGGTGGGATAAGCCTTAGTTACGATGATAAAATAGAACATTTTGACAAGGTGATATTTACGGCACCATTGAATATATTGGAAAAGGTAACTTCGTCTGATCTTTACGAAATATCCGGAAATATGCAACCCGTTGAATACCTTGGGGTTATTTGTCTTATCCTGATTACAAAAAAACCTTTAACTCCCTATTATGTGTTGAATATTGCTGACAAAGAGATACCATTTACTGGTGTAATTGGCATGAGCACTCTGGTGGATTTAGATCAGACTTCAGGGAATCACCTGACTTATTTTCCTAAATATGTCGCTTCCGATCACCCGTTTTGGAATAAGTCCGATGAAGAATTACAAAGCATTTTGTTAAGCGGGGTTCAACGTCTTTACCCGACATTTGATAAATCCGATATGCGATCAGCTCATGTTCATAAGGCGTTAAAAGTACAACCTCTTCAAGTATTAAATTATTCAAATATCATTCCCACGATTCAAACAAAACATCCGGACTTCTATGTTCTTAATACTTCCCAATTCGTAAATGAAACACTGAATAATAATTCTGTGGTGAAGCATATCGATCATTTTATGACCAACTTCAATAAAGAGTTGCAAACGACCACCACCAAGAATTCTCACCAACATCATGAATAACCGGATCGCAAGCCTCTCATTGGATCTCGACAATCAATGGTCCTATATGAAGATCCATGGTGAAGAAGGATGGGAAAAATTTCCCTCCTATCTTGACATTTTCGTGCCTTATGTCCTGGATGTATTAAAAGAGCTAAATCTAAAAATTACTTTTTTTATCGTTGGTCAGGATGCAGCATTCGAACAAAATCATATGGTCTTAAGGCGGATCGTTGCTGAAGGCCATGAAGTAGCCAATCATTCCTTTAAACACGAAACCTGGCTGCATTTATATACAAAGCAAGAAATCAGTGATGAAATTGATAAAGCACATGATTGTATCAAGAAGGTAACAGGTCAGGAACCAAAAGGGTTTCGGGGTCCTGGCTTTAGTTGGAGTAAAACACTATTGGAGGTTTTGGCAGAAAAAAAATATCTCTATGATGCTTCTACTTTACCTACGGTGATTGGACCGCTGGCCAGATTATATTATTTCAAAACTTCAAAATTAAGTAAGCAGGAAAGAAAGGACAGAAAGGAAATCTTTGGTAAATTCTCCGATGGCTTCAGAAAAATGAAACCTTATTTCTGGAAATTAAGTAATGGTAACAGATTGCTGGAAATTCCTGTAACGACCATGCCCATCTTCAGAATACCGTTTCATTTAAGTTATCTTTTATACCTGAGTAACTTCTCTATCCATCTGATGCATTTTTACCTGAATTGTGCCATTTACCTGTGTCGCTTGACTAAAACCCAACCCAGCTTTTTATTACATCCCCTGGATTTAATTGGGGGTGATCAGATCTCAAGTCTGGCGTTCTTCCCCGGGATGAATATCTCCAGCGAAAGAAAAATTTACATATTTAAAAGAGTCATGAGAGTAATGGGTAGACATTTCAAAATGGTTACCATGAATGATCATGCAAATTCAATTCTAGAAAGTCCTGGTTTAATTATAACAAGTAGATGAAAGCGATAATATCATAAGGGGAGCCTGGCCTTCCGATAATAATCGATCAATATATGATGCTGATTGAAATGCGTAATAGAGATTTTAAAGATCAGTTTGGACTATTCAAGGGTATATTTTGTATAAGTATTGGCCCTGAAGGATAAAAATTGATCCGCTGTAATAGATCAGGGTAGCTTATGAAAGCTTTGACCTCTATACAGCTGAGCTAATTCAAAAAGTAGGTCTGGAATTCCTAAATTATAAAATTGATTCTGAGGAATCTGCATGTCTAAAGTTTGAAATAGTGAAAATACGGCGATTGATTAATATTGAAAAAACTTGCATCCGTGCTTGCAGAAAGTAACTAGATAATTTTAAATAAGTTCAGAGGTATCAGAATTAAAGACCGTTCCTTGTGCTATTGACTAATTTTTAAACCATACTTCCAAATATTCAGGAATTATGGCGTTTAGAATACCTAATTATCAATTGTTCAGGTATTCTTAAAAAATTTTCATTATTCCCCCCAATGCACAAAGCACAATTTTTAAATTAATGACCACATTGTCTAAGCCTTAGAAAAAGTGATATTATGAAAATCGTCCATCAACCTCTTGTATCTATTGTTATTCCAGCCTATAATGAGGCGGGCGTATTGACCCGGAGTCTCCATATTTTAACGGACTATATGATCACGCTCGAATGGAAATTTAAGTGGGAGATCGTCATAGTTAACGATGGTAGCAAGGATGAAACGGGAGCCTTGGCAGAAATATTTGCAAAATCCCACAAT
>JBGTMS010000036.1:0-1995 GCA_041743425.1 Zeaxanthinibacter sp.
ATAGCCCATTAAATCGTATGGGTTTATGTTCATAAAGTACCGTTAAATTCGCCATAGCTAAGCACCATGGTACATTTGATGATTATATCATCCTCCCAATTCATATCTTGATCCGCCAATGCACTGTGAACATTATCGATGATGGCTTCCGGTAGATATTCTTAATTATTAGTCCTTCAATGAGATGCAATGTACGCATGCTAATTGTTTCTGTACTAATGTCTTCGTTTATTCCTTTAAAATCTCATAGTTTTTTCAAAGCAAAGATGACTTTCTATCCGATATGCCCTCCATCAACGTAAATTGATTATTGGGCGTATATTTTCTAAATTAGAAATAAATCATGTTCAAAAGGACATTCTCCCAAAGTGCCGCCCCAAAACACAAAGGCTAGCGATGAGAAAATCGATACTAACAGCTGTTTTTTACCTTGAATAATTTTCCGGGATTTAGTCTTTCAATATAGATTTGTTATTATGCCCCTATTGCTCCCCATAGGAAAGGATGCTCACTAGCCGCATGTTGTTTACTAGCAATGGAGGGATAAAGTTGCCAGTTTGGCTTATGATCGGTCCATGTCCCTTTTCGGTTTATTCCGGCATTCTTGACTTTTTCAAATAAATGCGGAGAAAGCAGCAAATAATCTCTTTGCTTGATATTGACCCCCATCCTATAGGCGCCCAGTCTAAAATAGCTACGATGATTACCATGGTCGGTATCCGCATTGAAATTTTTATGTTTTGAAATATCCTTTAAATCCGTATCGCGAAGAATTGGCGAAAGGCAATCACTATAGGAAACATCGTTCAAAGTACCGCAAACGAAAATTGATTTCTTACCCATAGCCTGAAGTTGGGTATATATTTCAGCAACCTTGATTGCTTGCGCTTTGCGCTGTTCGGCCTCCAGCGAAAATTGAGTGGATAGGATATGTATGCATTCGCCTTCAGCGGTTAACACACTGTATTCCTGGCAATCCATATCGAAGAGCTTAAAACCATTTGGATCTAAATCATACAGATGGTTTTTAAACCCGTCTAAGGTATAGCCGTTTTTAAGTAGTATTCCCATGCCCAAACCTCTGGGATCATTGGTTTCAAAGGCCATTACTTCTTGGAAGGGTGAAATTTTCAATAGCGGTAAAAATTCCTCATTGAATTCCACCAAGGATGCCCTGTCTTCAACCTCCTGAAGAATAAGAATATCCGGATCCGTTTCGGCAATGACATAGGCTTTGCCGAAAATTGCTTTTTCATGTAAGGGCACATTCCCCAATTTTACCCAACCCTCCCAATTGGTCAAAAAGGAGGCTTTGGTCGAGTTTTGAAATCCATGGTGCATATAACATAGTTCCCCCGCCTGTTTTTTTAAAACAGCGTAGGGAAGATTCTCTATTTTTTCAAAACCCAAAAGATAAGACAGGTCTTGTATTCTGGTTTTATCATTCGAATCCCGAGTTTGCTTCCTCAAAAGAGAATCCAATTCTGTAATCCAATCGGAAGCATTCTTAGAATGGTTATTTATGTTGAGCTCCCGATTTCGATGGAATAGATTTTGAATATTGAACGTGGCTATCTTCATAATATATCTAGTATTAGATTCTTTTATCCTTGGTATATTGGTCAAAGGCGATCAAATTGAACATTTGGCGCATGCGGCTCCGTACCCTTTTGCCATAACGTTCTTCCAATTCTTCGGCATTTAAATTAGTGGTGACATGGGTAGGTATTTTGGTCTTTTGGAAGAGTTCGTGCCTGGAAAGTATGATCTCGCCCATCACATTGCAGTCCTTTCCAAAATGGCGGCCAATGGGTTCAATGCCTAAATCGTCAAAACAATAGAAATTTCCGTCCCCATAATCCTCGATGATCTTGTACCCTATATGATTGAACCCAAAGGCAATATTGCGGGCCGGGATCACTTCATAAGGCCTCCTGTGGGGGACTAGATAGCGCAGCAATTTCATAAGACTGGTCTTGCCACATCCAACCGGAC
>JBGTMS010000037.1:0-33547 GCA_041743425.1 Zeaxanthinibacter sp.
TGAGAAAACCGCTCTTTACGTGCTGCGTGCTCTGGCGTTACATCTCAAACTTGAGGAAACATATTTTGACAATTATATTAAAAATGGCAATTCTATCCTCAGACCGATCCATTATCCGCCCATCACGAGGGAGCCTGAAAATGCCGTGCGGGCTGCGGCCCATGGGGATATCAACCTTATTACCCTGCTAATGGGTGCCCATGGTAAGGGGTTGCAGGTCAAGAATCACAATGGGGAATGGGTAGATGCCATTGCCCGTCCGGACCAATTGATGATCAATGTTGGGGATATGCTTTCCCGCCTTTCAAACAACCGCCTGAAGTCGACTATTCATCAGGTCGTAAATCCCCCCCGCGAATTGTGGGGAAGCTCAAGGTATTCCATTCCATTTTTTATGCACCCGGTAAGTGAAATGCCCCTTGATTGCCTGGAAAACTGTATTGATCAGGAGCATCCAAAGCAATTTGAGGACATTACGGCGGGTGAATTTCTCAATGAACGATTGATAGAACTCGGACTAATCAAACATTAATCTCCCTTCACTTAGTTTTTTTGGCAAGCCGGGGCTCCCCCGGAGTTCATACTATTTTGGATTCAGATACGTTGATAACTCAATGTGTAACCAATCCAAACTTTAACCTATGAAAAATATTCTGATGGCTATCTGTCTTTTAATTCCTTTGGTCAACATAGCTCAAACTGATTTCGAAACCGGGTATTTCATTAATAATGCAGGAGTTCGAAAAGAATGTCTGATTAAAAATCTGGATTGGAAAAATAACCCGGAAAGCTTTACCTATAAGACCAATGTGACTGGGGAACCTGTTAAAGCTTCTATTTCTGAAGTTCGTGAATTCGGAATAACCGGTGAATCGAAATATCTTCGCTTCAAAGGAGAGATGGACCGCTCAACAGATGATCTCAATAGCATGGGATCTGAAAGGCAAGTCAAATTTGAGGAAGTCCAATTGTTCCTGCAAGAACTTGTGGCGGGCGATGCCCATCTCTATTATTACGAACAGAACAATCTGCGCAGATTCTTTTACAACACCTCTGAAACCCCTATCACACAACTGGTTTATAAAAGATATAAAAAGTCACCCGGAATAGTTGGACAGAATGTCGGCTACAGACAACAACTCTGGAATGATCTGAAATGTCATTCCATTTCCAGGAAAGCCACAGATAAATTAAATTACCACAAGGAGGATCTTGTTTCAATTTTCAGGCAGTATAATTCCTGTATTCATCCTGAGGTTGCAATAATCAATGAAGCGAAGGAGAAATTTGATTTTAATTTGACCCTGAGACCGGGTGTAAATTTTAACAGTCTCGAAATAAATAATAACTCCTTTGGAAATCTGAATGTCGATTTTGGTCAGGTGCCTGGATATCGGGTGGGTGGCCTCGTGGAAGCCGTATTGCCTTTTAATAACAATAAATGGAGCTTTTTCTTTGAACCGGCGCTCCAAAATTACAAATCAGAAGGCCAAACCAGAACTAACGGTTTTACGGAATCTCAGAATGTAAACGTGAAATATACCTCCCTTGAAGTTCCCATGGGGATTATGCATTATATGTACCTGAACACCAAATCAAAATTATTTCTAAGTGGGGCTTTTATTTACGATAAGGAGTTGAATTCTTTGATTCGGTTTGATAATGGCAGTGAACTCGAAATAGATTCACTCACCAGCTGGTCCGCCGGTGGCGGCTATGTCTACAATAACATGCTTTCAATGGAATTTCGTTATAGCACCCAGCGTGAAATACTAAACTCCTATCAATTCTGGGATTCAGGTTACGGAGGCTATTCCCTGATTCTCGGGTATGTCATTTTTTAGTAACTTGCATTATGGATCTGAGCGATCAACTAAAACAGCTGTTTCCGGACCATGAACCTTCTCCTGACCCGAAACAACCAGCATCATCCGGACTATGGATGCAAGCCGAGCCGTTGATCTGCAAATATGAAAAACGCAATGGAAAACCGGTAACAATCATAGAAGGTTACAATGGGGTGGAAAAGGATCTGAAACTGCTTTCAAGAAAAATAAAACAGCATCTTAGCGTTGGTGGTTCCTTCAAAAATGAAAAAATAATCATTCAGGGGAATTACAGGGACCCCATCATGGAATTCCTTAAAGAATTGGGATTCCGGGTGAAGCGCGTTGGAGGTTAAGCAGGATACTAAGGTACCCTAACGTCTGCCGGGTTGCTCAGTTTTTTGTTAAATTTATTTTGTTTATTTCCATTAAGTGTTACTTTTAACGGTTATAAGCTAAATTTCGAGAACCTTATGAATTCCCAATTGCATATTACGAACGGGGATAATTTTACCCAAAAGTTAGAAAAATTACAACTGAAGGGAGAAATAATTACCTGGCGTGAAATGCTCTGCGAAGGGAAAACGGAAACCAATGTCGGAAGTGAGTCCTTCTGGAAGACCCGATTCGAATTTCTTCATAAAAATTATAAGGTAAGCAAATCGTGGTTTGTTGAAAAAACGCTGAAGGAGTACCGCTCCCTTTGTAATCACAAGCAACAGGATCACATCATTTTATGGTTTGAATATGACTTGTTCTGCCAGATAAATCTTCTCGCAGTCCTCAGTTGGCTTAAAACGTACAGAAGACATGCCGAAATCTCCCTGGTGTGCAGCGGACGCGAGGATACCAGCGATAAATTATACTCTTTAAATGATCTCAGTGATGAACAATTGCTGGAGTTGTATAAGAATAGAAAGATTTTATCACAAGGTGATATTGAATATGCTGACTATGTCTGGCAATTATACTGCAGCGACAATCCGATCAGACTTGAAAATCTGACAGATTATCAGGACTATCAGTTCACCTATCTGGCCGATGCCATTAAGGCCCATCTGCATCGATTCCCAACCATCAGGAACGGCTTGAATGCCGTTGAGAATAAGGTTCTGGAAATTAGCGCTGTACAAAAGCCAAAAACACGTAAAATTTTGATATCCAATTTAGTTGAAAACCAGGGAATGTACGGTTTCGGGGATATGCAATATGACCGTGTCATCAATAACCTCAAGCCACTATTCTCTTCCTTTACGCCTGTAAAACTTACCAGAAAGGGCAAAGAAATCCTTGATCGCAAAACAAGTTATTATTCCTTTATCAGGGACAATGAGGCCTACCTGGGCGGCGCCCTGAAATACAATTTCCTTTTCAACACCGATTCGGACCGAATTCTCAAATTATAGTCTGCTATGCAGCTTGGTCCGTCGGAGCTTATCCTCAACCCCGATAACAGTATTTACCATCTCCACCTTCTACCGGAAGACCTTGCGGAAACTATTATTACGGTAGGTGATCCGGATCGCGTTAGTGAAGTATCTAAATACTTCGATATCATCGAGGTCGAAAAAAGGCACCGCGAATTTACCACCCACACCGGAATGCTTGAGGGAAAGCGGTTTACAGTGATATCGACAGGGATCGGAACAGATAATATTGACATTGTCCTCAATGAACTGGATGCTCTTGTCAATATTGATTTTGACACCCGCACCGTCAAATCCGAAAAAACCCAACTCGATATTATCCGAATTGGATCGTCAGGAGCTATTCAGCCCGATATTCCACTGGACACATTCCTGCTTAGCACTTTTGCCATAGGATTTGATTCCCTGCTGCATTTCTACGATAGCGCCCACATTCAACAAGCCGGAATGCAACTGGCATTTATGGAACATACGCAATGGTCCGCAATGAAATCTGTACCCTACATTGTTCAGGGTAATTTAGCTCTGGGAAAAAGATTGGAATCAAAAAAAATCATGAAGGGCATTACAGCAACCAATCCCGGCTTTTATGGGCCACAGGGACGATCGCTTCGACTGGCGGTCGACGACGTGGATTTAAATAACAAATTGACCGGGTTTGATTATAACGGCATGAAGATTACGAATCTGGAAATGGAAACTTCCGGTATTTTTGGTCTTTCCGCGCTTTTGGGACACCGCGCCGCCTCCCTGAACTGTATTCTGGCCAACAGGAGCACCGGGAAATTCTCCTTGCATCCGGAAAGAGCCATGGATGGTATGATCCGCTTCACTCTGGATCAACTCCTATAGTTAAGGAATTAAATACCGATGCGTCATCCGCGGGAAGGCTGGATCATCAAAAAGATCGTTAGTAACTCGAACTCAAACCGCAAAGTATGCGTAACCATATAAACCTATGATAAAAGTCAGTATTGCTGGAGTGCCCGAGCATTTCAATCTGCCATGGCACATGGCCATTGAGGATGGGGCCTTTACAGATCGTGGAATTGATCTGCAGTGGACTGATGTCCCGGAAGGTACTGGAAAAATGAGCCAATGGCTCCGAGACGGTCAGACAGACCTTGCTATTGTACTGACCGAAGGAATTATCAAAAGTATTGCTGACGGATCCAATGCCCTAATTGCACAGGAATATGTCGCTTCCCCACTGCTTTGGGGCATACATGTACATACCGATAGCCGGTTCACGGAGATTTCTCAACTTCAAAACGCTACTGCGGCGATCAGCCGACCTGGCAGCGGAAGTCAATTAATGGCCTGCATTCATGCCGTACAGAAAGGATGGAACCCGGGAGATCTTCGATTTAAAGAAGTTCATACCCTGGAAGGCGCCATAGACGCGATGGCGCATGCAGAAGCTGATTACTTCATGTGGGAATATTTTACCACCAAACCGGTGGTGGACCGCGGTTTATTCAGGCATCTGGGAAACTGCCCCACTCCCTGGCCATGCTTTGTTATCGCAGTTTCCGGTTCTTTTATCAGCGAAAACTCCGGCATTGTCCGTCACATCCTGGAAATTATAAATACGTATACAGCAGAATTCAGGCAGATTCCCAGCATAGACCGGACCCTGGCCAACCGCTACGTACAAAAATTAGAAGATGTACGTCACTGGCTTTCTCTTACGCGATGGAGCCAATCTCCTCTAAAATCATATGTTGTTGATTCTGTTCAGAATACACTGTATGATTTAAACCTAATTAACAAAAAGATTTCGCCGGAAAAAGTGCTCTTTACCCCCTTCTAAGAACAATGAAAATTATTTCCGCTACCATTGGACAGGGGTTCGTCCTTTTTCCAGCAGCAATTCATTTGCCCTGCTGAAATGTCGGTTCCCGAACCACAGGCCGCGGTTTGCACTTAGTGGAGAGGGGTGTCCGCTTGAGAGGATATGGTGTTTTTGTTTATCAATCAGTACCGCCTTATTTTTTGCGAAAGCGCCCCAGAGCAGAAAGATCACCTCTTCCCTATTTTTTGAGATCGTAGAAATCACCGCGTCTGTGAATTGCTCCCAACCTTTATTCTGATGACTTCCTGCCTGCCCTTCCCTGACCGTAAGGGTAGCATTGAGAAGGAAAACGCCCTGCTTCGCCCATCTTTGCAAATCACCACTTTTCGGATAGGGAACCCCAATATCCTGTACAACTTCTTTAAATATATTGGTCAGAGAAGGAGGATGTTGAATACCCTCATTGACTGAGAAGCAAAGGCCGTTTGCCTGTTGTGGACCATGATAGGGATCCTGTCCCAGAATGACAATTCGGATGTGGTCCGGAGGGGAGCTGTCAAAGGCAGCAAAGATGTTACTGCCGGCAGGGTGGCATTTAAAAGAGGAGTATTCCTTCTTGACAAATTGGACGAGGGATTCAAAATAAGGTTTTTTGAACTCTGGTTCAAGTTCCGCCTTCCAGCCGGGGTGTAATTGGACATTCATCAATGCAGAGATAGCCACAAAAATAAGGCTTTGGACTACTCTAAACAAGAGATTGGCTCTCCATCAGAACTCGATGGCTCCCAGGCTGAGCTGTTCTTTAACTACTTCAAATTGCTCTTTTCGCTGTTCTATCAACGCCATGTATTCAAAGGACTTCTTATTTCCGAAGTGTCCGTAAGCCGCGGCGGCCCATTCAAGCGCAGTGGTCAGATCGCCAATATATTCATGATAAACTGCCAGATTATGGCAATATTTTCCTTTGTTGGCCTTATCTGACATAAGCAGACCTTCTTCCCATAGGACCGTAGCTGCTTCCCAATTCCCAACCTTAATTAACTCTCCCCCTTTCTGCAACTGATCGGAGCCTCTTTGAAAGTAGGGTCTTTCCACTTTTTTAGCCGTCGGCTGAAGTCTTCCCGCAAAGTCTCCTCCAGATTGACTGCTTCTGTTTATTATGCTGTCTTTGCGATTTTCAATAGCCTCCATCGCCAGCTGCATATTTATGCCCTGACCTGAAATTGTCAACCGATCTTCATATACCATGGCATCAATGATCTCCTTCCTGAACGGATCATAAATATACCATCCCTGTGCCATCACGGTATTGAGTGTAATTTCTCTCGCCGGAACTTCATTCTTAACCCGCATCAGATCGGCTTGTAACATGGTGGTTTTTGCTGATTTTATCTGGGTATCAGTATCGTAGAAGACCAATGAAAATAATGCATCCACTTCATGAGCTCTGCAAATTTTTTTGAGTTGCTCCCAGGAAATCGTACCAGGCAGACTATCAGGTGGTAGGTTTACCACAACCTCAGATTGAATCAGATAAACCGTATCAAACCGTGCATCGTTCCGCAGGGTATGCAGTAGTGAACTTAAGGCCGCCTGCCTGCCAGCCTGTGATAAGGACAAGTCCTGCTTGTCCACCAGACCCGCAATCCCCTTATGGTTTGTAGCTTCTCTTACATTCGTGCTTTCATTAATTATCCCAATACTTTTGATCCTTTTATGAATACTTACAGGTGCAGGTTCCAGGGTATTTATTGTAATTGTATCCCCGGAGGCGCAACCGGCACAGAAGGCCATCAACACGAGCTGGATTATCAGAATTTTAAGGAGGTTCATACAGTTATGTTTTCGGACCTGACTTCTCATTCAGGAAATAGTATCTCTAAAACAGTTTTATAAGCCTGTTTATTGTGTCGAAAAGCATCCTGCTTACTAAACCATCTCTGGCATGATGCAACAACAGCCACCTAACTGTTCCCACATATTTTAGGAATGGGCGCTAATTCCTACCTTTGTGAATTCAGATCATTGATGCATGAGTGCCATTTCCAATAAAACGTTGCAGGACCTTGAATTTCCAAAGGTACTCGAACAGCTTTCCGGGTACTGTAGGACCCTCCCCGGAAAGGAAATGGCCCTGAGCCTTTCTCCCTTCACGAACTGGGATGTTCTAAAAATGAGTTTAGGACAAACCATGGAATACCTTTTGTCCATCACCAGTGTGAACCACTTACCGGCAAATGAATTTGACGATATCCGTGAATCGCTTAAGATTCTGAAAATTGATAACACCACCTTGGAGCCGGACAGCTTAAAAAAAATATTGTATATCTGTAATACAGTTAAAAACCAAAAAGGTTTTTTAAGAAAGTTCAGGAGCTACTACCCTCTTTTATCGGAATTCGCAGATACGGTGGAGGAAGAGGCGGTCATCCCGCAGCTGATAGATAAAGTGATTGACAGATTCGGGGACATCAGAGACGATGCATCAGTTAAACTCCTGGATATCCGCAGGAGGATACAACAGGTCAGGGCTAAGAGCAACCAGGGTTTTGAAGCCGCTTTAGGTACTTATCAGGCGCTGGATTATTTGGATGAAATCAGGGAATCAGTCGTTGAGAACCGACGGGTGCTCGCCGTAAAAGCCATGTACCGCAAAAAAGTGAAGGGGGCAGTAATGGGAGCCTCCCGAACCGGGAGCATTGTGTATATGGAGCCGGACGCCTCGGTAAGGTTCGGCAGGGAACTCCAGCATCTGGAATTGGATGAAGAAGAGGAGATCCGGCGTATTCTTAGAGAACTCACGGCGGGACTGCGGCCATTCGCGGGTCTTCTCCAAAACTATCAGGACTTCCTGACCGGGATGGACCTCACTGCTGCAAAGGCGTACTACGCATCTGAAATGAATGCTGTATTGCCGGAAATCACCAAAGAGAAAATATTGTATCTCAGAGATGCGCTGCACCCTCTGTTATATATGGCAAACCGATTGATCAACAAAAAAACCCACCCTCAGACTATCGATTTACACGAAGGGAATAGGATCATTGTCATCTCCGGACCCAACGCAGGGGGAAAAAGTATCACCCTGAAAACCATTGGCCTGCTCCAGGTGATGCTCCAAAGTGGCCTGCTGATTCCAGTACACGAAAGAAGTTGCTGCTCCTTTTTTGAGCAGATTCTCAGTGATATAGGCGACAATCAATCCATAGAAAATCACCTGAGCACTTACAGTTACCGGTTGAAGAATATGCAGCGGTTCTTAAAGAAGTGCAACGACCAGACTTTGTTTCTGATTGACGAATTCGGAACGGGAAGTGATCCGGAACTGGGTGGTGCGCTGGCTGAAGCTTTTCTCGAAGTATTCTACGAATGTGGTTCTTACGGTGTAATCACTACACACTATGCCAATCTGAAGGCGCTTGCCGATGAGCTGCCGCATGCAGCCAATGCGAACATGTTATTCGACCGCGACACCCTGGAACCTGCTTTTAAACTGATTCTTGGTGAAGCCGGAAGTTCCTTTACTTTCGAAGTGGCTCAGAAAAATGGAATTCCCTTTAGCCTGATCAATAAGGCAAGGAAAAAAATATCCCAGGGCAAAGTCCGCTTTGACGCTACCATTGCCAGACTACAGGAGGAACGCAGTAAGATGACCGCTACCGGATCCAGGCTTAAGGAAGAGGAAATGAAGGCACGAGAGGAAGCAACCAAACTTGAAGCCCTCAATTCCAGGATCAAATCAAAACTTGAGAATTACCAGGAGTTGTACGATCACAATCAACGGATGATCTACCTGGGGAATAAAATGAACCTGGCCGCGGAAAAATATTTTTACGACAAGAAAAAGCGGCCTCTGATCTCAGAGTTGCTTAGGCTGGTAGAGCAGGAGAACAGCAAACGCGGTAAAAAATCGCCCCAGGAATCCAGAGAGGCGATGGAAAAAAAAGCGGAAGTGGCCCTCGAAGTTGAAAAGGAAGTAAAAGTAATAAGGAAGCAGAAAAAAGTTAGCGGAAAAGGAAAGCTGACTTCAAAAGACGCGGCTGCAAGGCCGGTCTTTAAGATTGGGGACCGTGTCCGGTTAACCGATGGAAAAGCGGTTGGAAGCATAGACAGCCTGGAAAAGAATAAGGCCATTGTAAATTATGGGATTTTCACCACCAATGTCAGCGTAGACCAGCTTGAACTGGTGGCCGCAGCTAAGTAAATACCTGGCCAGAAACCGATAAATTGCCTTAGGGGTCGTATCTTTGCAAACCACTTATGCCACTGTCAAGGTTGGCAAAAGTCCGCCTCTTTTATGGAACTACCTTTAAATAAAAAAATCATCCTATTTGACGGCGTTTGCAATCTCTGCAACCGAGCCGTTCAATTTATTATCCGGAAGGACCGTAAAGACCAGTTCCGCTTCGCTTCGCTGCAGAGCGAGAGTGGGATGGCTCTCTTACATGCCCGACGTATTGACACCTCGAAGATTGATTCTATGATCCTGATAGAGCCCAATGTTGCGTACTATACTAAGTCGACTGCGGCCATTGAAATCGGGAAGTCATTTGGCGGCGGCTGGAAATTGCTGGGGCTTTTTGAATGGATTCCTCCCGGAATCCGTGACGCCATCTATGATCTGGTTGCCAAAAGGCGGTACCGGTGGTTCGGAAAGCGGGAAGATTGTATGATCCCTACTCCGGATTTGAAAGCGAAATTCCTGGATTAAGGGTTCCCTTGCAAAAAACCATGACGGCCTCCTGCTATGCAATTAATTTATAAAGTGGCAAGTCGGCTGTTGAACAGATAGTCGGAATACAAGTTGTTGTAGTGTACCTTTTTTTCAATGGATTTAATAACTTCAGCGGAAAAATCGACCTGATACATTTTGGCCATCACATTCAATCCTCCAGGGCTGAAGACATTGATCTCCATTAATTTATCCCCCACAATATCAATCCCGACCAGGAACATTCCATCCTGAACAAGTTTGGGTCTCACAATTTCTGCAAGCTCGAGGATTGTGTCAGACATTTTTACTTTTTGTGGCTTTCCGCCGGCATGGATATTACTGCGAATATCGCCGGAAGCATTGACCCTCTGCATCATGGCATACTGACCATCTACCTTCAAGGGTTCACCATTCATCAGGAATAAACGGGTATCCCCGTTTTTGGCGTCAGCGAGGTATTCCTGAGCAATAACAAAGCCATCCCTGTTGATTGCATCAATGGTTTGGGTTAGATTGTGTTCGTTCTTTTTATCCATCATAAACACATTGGTTCCACCAGAACCCTGTAATGGTTTGAGGATCATTTTCTGCTTCTGTTCCTTAAAGAATTCCTTGATTTCTTCGTGATCTCTGGTGATGATGGTTGCCGGTCGCAGCACTTCCGGAAAATGCTGGAAGTACATTTTATTAACAGCTCCGGCCAGACTGCTGGGGTGATTGAGTACAAGTACCCCGTCTCTCATCGCTATTTCACCAAAAATAAAAGCCGCGTTCTGAGCCCAATCCCTTTCATTGATCTCATCGGAAGGATTATTCCTTAAAAAGAGGACATCGAGATCTTCAGAAGTGATCCTGGTAAACGGCTCCTGCTGAACAGCTTTAAAATAGGTTTCAGGGGTGTTGAAATTCTTATCTGTAATGGTTTTACAACGGGCCGAAAGATGGCCGTCCGAGGCATACGCCAATTCTCCGATTCCTATAAAGTAAACCTCATGATCCCGCTTATAGGCGGCATAACCAAGGGCAGGAGTTGTATAATTTGGCTTCTCGGTTGCGTGATCGTTAATTATAAATGCGATTTTCATGGAGACGCGGTTTTCGGACGCTTTCGGAGGGGCTTATGCGCTCCCGTTGTCCGGCATTAAAAGGGAAATGTAAGAATTAAAATGATTTATCATTGGTTGTTTTTTGACTCATATGCCGAGCATATGCTAATCCAACAACTGGGTAACCTCCAAGCCATTTACAATAAGCTTGAGCCTGGCTTTCACTTCGGGTCTTTCAAGGTACTGTGGCAATTTAGGGGGATTCAGCACCTTCCTATGCAATAATTCTTCGATAAGAGAAATATGGTTGACATTGAATTTCCCCGTATAGAGTATATCCAGATCCCCTCCGTTTCGGAGATAATTCAGGATATTGAC
Organism: Zeaxanthinibacter sp.; assembly: GCA_041743425.1. Taxonomy (GTDB): domain Bacteria; phylum Bacteroidota; class Bacteroidia; order Flavobacteriales; family Flavobacteriaceae; genus JTS-RE37. The sequence continues at coordinate 11,187 of JBGTMS010000037.1, forward strand.
CAGGCCGGCAAGGTAAACCGCGTCTTTTGTGAGGCCACCTCCCCGATAAATACGCATTGTGACATAATAGGCCCTGTAGGGCACAAAATGATGAACTTCACGGAGCAAGTGAAAAGTTTCGAGAAAACTGGCGCCCAGCACCAAAGATTCGGCCGCGATCACCCGTGCCGCGAGCAGGCGGAGGCGGTTGATAGTCAATCCTCCCACCAGGTACTCCGACAAAACAGCCAGCCCTTCCTGAAGCTGATCATAGCCGGCAAATCCTGCGTACATCTGCTTGAGCGGCTGATTCCGGCCGTTGCAGTAAGTGAGAATATGGGTACTTATCTCGTGTTGCAACAGGGCGTCGCATCTAGATTGATCCATGGATAACTGATCACTTATAAGCAAGTTGGTCTTAGAAACCATAATCCCAACCACATCTTCCCGTATTTCCTGAGATAATTTCAGTTTTGGAAATTGCTTCTGGTAATAGTTGATGAGTTGCTGAGAACGTTCAGCAAACTCATAACAGTTATAGCGGGGTACCTCTCCAGGTGGTACTCCCTTCGGATATTTACTGAGGATGGCTTTGGCGGCATCAATTGTTTCCTTCGAAATTTTTCCATAAATGCTTTCCCCTATGAACCTGAAATTATCAGTACCACGTTCTTCGAGCATCGTGAGTTGTTTCTCAATTTCCCGCCGTTTGTCCCTGAAAATAAAGGCCAGGGTGGGATCTTCGACCTGATCAATGGGGATATCAAACAATTTCCTTTTTTTAACTTCAGGATCAATTGTAATTAATCGGTATTTGAAGGCGGGCGGTTGGGTAAAATTATTTTCCTGAAATTTCTTCCATTCCGAATTGCTGTTTACCGGAGTTGTTCTCAGAAGAAAGGACATCCCTTCGGAAATCCTGGCCAGCTCCCGGTCTGCCCTGAGTGTGATCTTGTCCAGGTGCGTTTTCCCGAGCATTAAATAATGGTGAAAGGGATTTGCTGTCTGTACCCTAATAAATTCGTACGCTGCCCTTTTGATGATTTCGGAAAAACGGGTATAGAATTTCCGGTAGAATAGGGAGTATATTTCCGATTCCTCCGGCTGTTCATAAATAGTGGGAACGGCTATCCCTAGGACCAGGCAGCCGCTGAGCTTTAATTTATCGACGGAAAGCAAAGGCTGCAAATGATCAGGGTTCCGGACATCCGACGACACCACTTTGGCGGATATCTCAGGATAAATGACCTTTAATTCATCAAATCCCTGCTTTAAGGCGGCAATAGTAGCCGGCGCTTTGCCCTTTGGACCAAAGATCCGGAACAAGGCCTTGTGATCTTCACGTAGCGGCCACATTTCAAGGATCAGGAAGGCGTTTAACTTGGTGGACACCGTATTTGAAATCTCAACCAGTAATTCGGAGATTTCCTCTTTACTGTCAACAATAATATAGGAAGCCTGCGTCTTCAGTAAACCGGCAAAATAACTCTGGTACTCGGTAAACCGGTATACGCATATATAAGGCATCAGCTTATCCATATGGAGGATACCCTGCTCCCCGAGTAATTCGGTTACAGGCTTTTCCTCAGCCAGTTGCCGGCATACACCTTGTATAAACTGCTGCTCAATCATATCCTGGACTCATTAAATTCCTCCGCCAGGCGCGGTATCAGGATGTTAAGTTGTGACGCAACCGCGTGTACAACTTCAGGATAAATAATTCCGGAGGTCTCGTCACAATAGACCTTCGCAATTTCAGTGGCAAGTACCAGCGAATCAGAAAATTCCTTGGTGAGGAATTTTAAGAAATAACCATTCCCCTGAAAAGTATTATTTATGGCGGCCGTTTCCGGGATACCGTGCGGTAGTTTTAGGGAACTTAGTTTTTCGCACCAGGATTCAGCCAGCGAGCCAAATCGCCGGTTATCTATATTGGTGGTTCCCAGATTCCAGGTTGGTATTTCCCGATCCCAGCGGTGGCGGTTATAGCTGTGCATATCTATGATCAGCGCCTGACCGTATTTTTGTTCCATCCTGGCTACCAATGCGTGCAGGACCACATAAAATGTTTCATGTTTTTTAAGGCTGATCTGTCTTTCGGCATCAGACAAAGGCTGTTTCCATAATTTTTTCCCCCAGGCGTCGTCATAGATGGCGGCGGAGGGTTCCCTGTTCAGATCATACTCAAAGCGGCTGTCAAGGCCTGACATCACCATGGGATGTGCGGAGATCATTTCTCTTGTGCATGGGTCTTCTTCAAACCAGCGATCGTATTCTGTATGAAGGCAGCTGTCCCAAAGAGATTTTCTGAACTGGTGTCCGTCATGAACTGCAGCGCATAGATAGGGCGCAAAGTGCGCCACTTTTATCGTAAAGGAATAATCAGGTGAGACTGCCTCAAAGGGTATTTCTTCGGAAATACAATCCAGCATTTCCTGTATACTCAGTTTACGCATTTTCTACTTCATTTCTTAGCCTGGACCTCCTATCCAGTGCGTTTACATTATCCAATACGCGGGATTCAATAAAATCGATGACTTTTGCCTGGATTTTGGTCTTATACACCTTGTTCATATAGCTGATACCTCCGGGTGACATGACATTTACTTCCACAAGTTTACCGCCAATCACATCTATACCAACAAAATAGAGCCCATCCTTGACGAGTTTCGGACCAATCTGACGGCACAGGGCTTTTTCCTGCGTGGTTAATATGTGTTTGGCAACGGATCCGCCGGCCGAGATGTTGGAACGATGATCATTCGTGTCCGGGATGCGTCTCATGGCGCCAATGGGTTCTCCATTAAGCAACAAAATGCGCACATCTCCCTTTTCTGCCCCTTCGATATACTCCTGAAGAATGACATAATTTGAACTGCCATCCGCATTGCTGATATAGAAGTCCAGCAGGGATTTGACATTGGACATGGCCGATTTTTCAATCAGGATGACCCCGGAACCTCCGAACCCGTTGAGAGGTTTCAGGATCATTTTATCAGAGGCTGATGCCTTGATCTGATCAATCAGGTATTTTTTGTTTTTTGACACATGCGTGATAGGAATGATATTATTATGGCTGTCTCCGAAAGCCGCTGTATAAAGCTTGTTATTCGCTTCGCGCATCCCCTGCAGAGAATTAACAATAAATACATCATCCTTTACGGAATCCAGAAAATTAAGCATGATGGGATCAAGGGGCGGATTGGCACGCATGAAGATCACGTCAAACCCAGCCAACGGAAGCATTTCTTCCCTGGTGGTTGTCTGCTTGTAGAAACTTTTAATGCTTCCGGATACCTTGTCAGCCCGGTTGATTACAGTGCAAAACGCATTGGTAATGCTATTGCGAATGGTGAGGTTTGCCGGGGTACACAAGGCAACCCCGTGCTGCCGCCGCACACATTCATGTATCAATGTGAGACTGGTGTCCTTCTCCGGATTTATCTCCTCCCAGGGATACATTAAAAAGCAAATATTCATACGATGCCATTTATTTTTAATTAGACAGCCAAATCCATTTTTGCAAGATACCTGATGTATCGCTGATAAGGTGGCCCCACCGGAATTATTCTTAACCTGAATTCCCACATCGCTCCTGCCAAAACTACCTACTGCAGCGACTGCTGACTGTCTCCTGCTTTTGATGATGTCAATAGTGGCCGAAGGAAGCGATCATATTTCACAAATGGTCATCCCAGCCCTTTGGTTTGGGTGTTCCTAATTTTCCCATTGATTTGGCAACGACCATGGATACCGCTGCGTCTCCGGAAACATTTATGACGGTACGGCACATATCCAGAGGCCTGTCAACCGCGAAGATCAGGGCAAGTCCGGCTTCCGGGATCCCGGCCTGGGCAAGAACGATGACAAGCATGACCATTCCGGCTCCGGGTACTGCAGCGCTGCCGATGGAGGCCAGCGTAGCGGTAACAATAATCCCGAGCTGTGCCGAAAGTCCGAGTTCCATCCCAAAGGCCTGAGCAATAAAAACCGCGGCTACAGCCTGGTAAAGACTAGTGCCATCCATGTTAATGGTAGCGCCAATGGGAAGGACAAAACTGCTTACCTCCTCCTCTACTCCCAGGTGTTCCTCCACACGTTCCATCGTTACCGGAAGAGTAGCTGCGCTCGAGCTGGTAGAAAATGCGAGCAGTTGCGCCGGCCCCATGCCCTTCATAAAGAAAGCGGGCGATTTCCGGGTGAATAGCCATACGATCAACAGGTAAACACAAAGCATCAGGATCAGTCCGAAAACCACACAGAATGCATACCAGGCAAGCGCCTTAAAAAGATCCAAACTAGGGGATTCGACCACCAGGGCCGCAAGTAGCGCGAATACGCCGTAAGGGGCTGCCAGCATAATGATATCAATAAGTTTCAGGATGACCTCATTAAATCCGTCAAAAAAGCTCTTTACCGGGGCGGCAATTTCAGGCGGAATCAGAATAAGGCCTATCCCGAAAAAAATAGCAAAAAATATGACCTGAAGCATGTTACCATTATCACTGGCGGCCTTAAAAATATTGCTGGGTACCAGGTCTTCCACCGCTTTGAGCGGGCCGGCGTCCTTTTGCATTTCCGCTTCAGCGATGCGGCTGTCAGCATCTCCTTTGTAATTTTCGACCAGATCATTTCGTGTAGCTTCGGAGATAGACCCCCCGGGCTTTACGATATTGACTACAGCCAGCCCGATAGAAACAGCCGTTACCGTCGTGAGTATATAGAGCACAATGGTACGCCCGCCCATTTTGGAGAGTTTGGAAATATCTTTCAGATCGGAGATACCCTTTATCAGAGATGCCAGAATCAGAGGTACGGCAATTAATTTCAGGGAATTTATAAAAATGGTGCCGAAGGGTTTGATCCAATCAGCGACAAGACCAGGTCCTGACTCAAATTGAACCATCAGCAGGGCAAAAAGGACCCCTGCCGCCATCCCTATCAATATCTGCCAATGCAATGCAAGTTTTTTCATCTGCGCTATAATTTATAAGGCAAGATACTCTATTGGAAGAATACGGTCAGGAAAACCCTTCTACAATTTATTGGCCCGGGCAAGGAGCGTAAAATCAGCAAGCACCAGAGCGGCCATGGCCTCAACAATGGGTACCGCCCTGGGAACCACACAAGGATCATGGCGGCCTTTTCCCTGGGAGACCACTTTGTCACCCTTTATATCAATAGTTTCGTAAGGCTGCAGGATGGTCGCAACCGGTTTAAAGGCTACCCGGAAATAAATGGGCATTCCATTGCTGATGCCTCCCTGTATTCCTCCGCTGTGATTCGTCTTAGTGGTTCCATCCGGATTGAAAGCATCATTATGGTTGCTGCCTTTCATAGTCACACCTGCAAAGCCGCTCCCATACTCGAAGCCCTTTACCGCATTTATGGAAAGCATGGCCTGTCCAAGGACGGCATGTAATTTATCAAATACAGGCTCTCCCAAGGCGACAGGGACATTGTTAATGACACATGATACCACCCCCCCGATGGTGTCCCCCTCTTTACGTATTTCACGGATATACGCTTCCATCCTGGCCGCGGTTTCCGGATCAGGACATCGGACCGGATTGCCTTCCGTCAGCGAGAAGTCGAGTTCGGAGTGGTCCTTCTCCAAAGCGAGTTCGCCGACCTGGGAGACGTAGGCATTAATTGAAACCGATGAGAGAAACTGACGTGCGATAGCACCCGCAACTACCCTGCTGGCTGTTTCCCGTGCAGAACTTCGGCCACCTCCTTTATAATCCCTGAAGCCAAATTTTTGGTCATATACATAATCGGCATGTGATGGCCGGTAGGAGGCCTTGAGATGCTCGTAGTCGCCTGATTTGTGATCCGTGTTATGGATGGTAAATCCGATGGGGGTCCCAGTCGTCCTGCCTTCAAAAATACCTGAATATATAGTAACGCTATCCTCTTCTTTACGTTGGGTGACAATCGCAGATTGCCCTGGTTTTCTTCGATCCATTTGGGCCCTGATGGCCTCAAGGTCAATTGTTATGCCGGCCGGGCAGCCATCAATAACACCCCCTATCGCCGGACCATGCGATTCACCAAATGTCGTAAGTCTGAATAGGGTTCCAAAACTATTTCCTGCCATTGTACCGGATAGTATTTAAGAATTTTATTGACGAATAACTGCGGCCTTGCCCGTTTCGTAAAACAGGTGGCGATCCTGCCGGAATTCAAAGGTACACGTTAAGCTGCATGAAAACAACAGTAGCGCAGGCTTAATATTATCGTAACATCAGCTGAGGAATAAGATCAAAAAAATAACACGAACTCCCCCACACTTCAGATAAATTTAATTTTAAAATGTACCAATAGTTATAAATTTGTCATCGCACAGCATTAAATTGAGAAAGAGGAATATAGAGGTCGTTGTTATTTCTAATGTCCATTTGGGCAGTGAGGACTGTCATGCCGATGAGCTGCTATCTTATCTGAACAGCATCAAACCGAAACAAGTAATTTTGAACGGAGATTTTATCGATACAGACATGCTTCGCAACGGCCATTTGCCATCCACGCATTTAAGGGTACTGAAAAAAATTATTGGTCTGATGTCGACCGGAACGCTGGTGTCCTATACCATCGGGCAAAACGACTTGTTCATCCGTAAATTTGCTCCTTTTACGTTGGAAAAATTCAGACTGCGAAATCATATGACATTGGACCTGGACGGTAAAATGGCCTGGTTTCTCAACAGGGATCTTTTTGATATATCCCCTGTGATTGTAAGATGGCTGGCCGGTTCAGGCAGTCTTGGCTTCGGGTTGTTGCTCAAACTAAGTACGTTTTATTCATGCTTACGCAGGTTTTTCAGGAAAGCCAATAAAAAACCGCACAAAGTCGCCATTGATAGTGTCTCCCAGGTACAGCAAATAGAAAAGGCCCTGGCGGATCTGGCAATAGAGCAGGCGGTGGATTATGTGATCTGTGGTCATTTGAGAGCACCAAAAAAAGAATTGTTGGCGACAGGACATGGAAGCTGTACCCTCCTGAGTGCCGGGGATTGGATCAAAAGCCTCACTGCCCTGGAATACTCCTTTAAGCGTTGGAAGATCTACCACTATAGCGAAGACAAATTGCCTGCTTTCTATGCCGATGAAGACCTGAAGGGGATGGATATGAATGAACTGCTTGCCATCCTTGTGGATAATCGGATTGACAGCAGAAGTCAGAAAAAGGAGGGTTCATCAGAGCACTAAGGCCTCTTTCAGGATCGTAACCGGGTGCAATGCCTTCCTGCCGGTACCATCCAGGATCTGATGCCGGCAGCTGGTTCCATTGGCGGCTATAATGGTTGATTCTTCCATTTTCCTGACAGTTGGGAACAGTTTCAGTTCCCCGATTTGCATACTTATGGCATAATGTTCTTTTTCATATCCAAAGGAACCTGCCATCCCGCAACAGCCTGAGCTTATGATGGCCACGGTGTAATTAGCCGGTAAATTCAGGAGGTCAAAAGTCACTTTTTGATTGGAAAGCGCTTTCTGATGGCAATGCGTATGAATTTTTACTGTTTTCTTCTCAGTCGTAAACCGGCCGGAGCCAATAACCCCCTTTTCAATTTCAGACGCCAGGAATTCCTCAACAAGGAAACTGCAGGATGCCAGCGCGTCCACCTGTGGAGCGGGAAATCCGAATCGCTTATATTCATCCCTGAAAGTAAGAATGGCGGAAGGTTCCAGGCCAATTACCGGTGTTCCTTCTGAGGCATAGACTTTCAGTTGTTCTATATTTTTTTCCGCAAGTAGTTTGGCCTGTTTTAAAAAACCTTTTGAAATAAAGGTGCGGCCACTTTCCCCATAGTACAGGCTGACATCATATCCAAGGGCACATAATAAAATAATAGCATCCTTCCCCACCTCATTGTCCAGATAACGTGTAAATTCATCAATGTAAAGTACCAGCTTCTTCTTTCTGTTTTCCTGCTTATTTCTTTCCTGTTTCAGGCAGGAATCAAAATTATACCGTGATACTCTGGGCAGGGAGCGTTCCATGGCCACTCCTGAGGTATTCTTGATCACCCGACCAATAATTTTTGAAGCGAACATCGTATTGCTCAGCCCCGGCATTTTGCTTGCCCAATGATTGAGTCTGGTGTTATAGGCAAATAATTTACTTCGGAGCGGATACCCATGCACCTCCTGGTATTGATACTGAAATTCAGCCTTTAATGTAGCTACGTCTACATTGCTGGGGCACTCCCCGGCGCATGCCTTGCAACTAAGGCAAAGATCAAATACCTCTTTAAGTTCTTCCCGGTCAAATTTATTCGTGTCGCCGGGCCTGCTCAGAAATTCACGAAGGGCATTGGCACGCCCGCGGGTGGTGTCTTTTTCATTTTTTGTAGCATGATAACTCGGACACATAGCGCCTGCCACCTGGTGGGTTTTCCGGCAATCCCCGCTTCCGTTGCATTTTTCAGTAGCCCTCAGAATGCCCTCGCTATCAGAAAAATCGAGCATGGTGGTCAATTTCGGTTCCACCCTGTCGATTTCATACCGCAGCGAGGCATCCATAGGATACGCATCCACAATCTTGCCTGGGTTAAAAATGTTATGTGGATCAAAATAGGTCTTCACTCGTTTTAAAAGGGCGTAGTTCTGAGTTCCAATCATCAACGGAATGAATTCTGCCCGTACAATCCCGTCTCCATGTTCGCCACTGAAAGATCCCTGGTATTTTTTGGTGAGTCTGGCCACTGCGGTAGTAATTTCCCTGAACAGGACGACATCGTCCGATTTTTTAAGGTTCAGAATAGGTCGGAGATGCAATTCTCCCGCCCCGGCATGCGCATAGTAAACAGCGTCCTGACCAAAGTCTTTCATGATCTGTGAAAAGTCCCCGATAAAGCGATGGAGATCTTCCAACGCCACCGCGGTATCTTCAATACAGGCTACTGCTTTGCGGTCCCCTACCATATTGCCAAGAAGCCCGAGTCCGGCTTTACGAAGTTCAACGGCCTTATTTATATCATCCCCTGCCAGCACCGGATGTGCATAACTCATCCCTGATTCCCTGATTGTTTCGAGTAGTTCATGCAACTGTTTCCCAAGACCTGCTTCGGTAGCATCTCTGACTTCAAGCATCAGGAGGGCGGCCGGGTCCCCTTCAACAAAGAAACGATTGGGCAGCTGTGCCCGATTATTTTTGGTACAATCAAGAATAACCCTGTCCATCATTTCACAGAGGTAGAGGGTGTGTGCCATCAGCGGTGCCACGTCCCTGAGACAAGCCTCTAGGGTGTTATAGTGAGTGACAACCATTGCTGCATAAGGAGGTGGCAGCTCATCCAACTGAAGGGTGATCTCGGTGGTAAATGCAAGGGTACCTTCACTTCCGGAGAGCAGCGCACAAAGATTGGTATCGCGGTCCGAATGATCGAAAACGGAGGTTTTAAGGATTTCATCTATTGCATATCCTGTATTTCTACGGTGAATACTCTCCTTGGGAAATTCTTTCAATATTTCAGAAGCTATTTCCTTATTTGACAGCTCATTATATATATTTTTATAAATCATTCCTTCAAGATCACTCTGTTGTGCCTTGATCCGGTATGTTTCAGGAGATTCCGTTTTGAACTCGACAAGTGAGCCATCAGATAGTATGGTTTTAAGGGAGACCACCTTATCCCGCGTAACCCCATATTGGATGGAGGTGGTGCCGCTGGAATTATTACCTACCATTCCTCCGATCATACAGCGGTTACCAGTTGAAGTATTAGGTCCAAAAAACAAGCCTTCGAGGGCAAGGTACTGGTTCAATTCGTCCCGGATGACACCGGGTTGTACCGTGACCTGTTTTTTTTCCCGATCCAGAGACAGAATACCGGTAAAATGCCGGGATACATCAACAACAATCCCTTCTCCCACGCACTGGCCGGCAAGGGAGGTCCCGGCTGTTCTGGGGATAAGTCCTAGCTTTTCTTCCCTGGCAAAATGGATGAGACGTATGATATCCGGGACGGTTTTGGGAAAGGCAACTGCCAATGGCAGTTTACGGTACACTGAGGCATCTGTGGCATATAAGGAACGGCTAAGTTCATCATACTGCAAGCTTCCCTCCAGTGACCCTTTAAGAATTTCTAATTTAGATTGGATCAACCGTCTTCAATTAAGGCCACTAATTTAAGTTTTTCTTGTCTCGGGGCCATCAAAAGTCCTATTTTTGCAAGAATTATAATTTTATACCTATGAAAACTTACAACATATTATTTGCGGCGTTCCTGGTTCTGACCTCATTTTCAATGAGTGCTCAGGATATCTCTGATCATGCCCTGGGGTTGCGCCTGGGTGACAGTGACGGCTTTGGCGCTGAAATTTCCTACCAAAAATTAATCAGTACCGACAACCGGCTGGAACTTGATCTCGGATGGAGGGACAGCAGGAGTTATGACGCTTTTAAACTGGCTGCCGTTTACCAATGGGTCAGGTCACTTGACGGGGATTTCAACTGGTATTACGGGGTCGGTGGCGGCTTTGGAAGTGTAGACTTTGAACCCACGGTGAACGGAGATCCCGATGGGGGTGTTTTTATATTCGGAGCCGGGAATATTGGGGTCGAATATAATTTTGACATCCCTCTGCTCCTCTCTCTTGATTTCAGACCGGAGATAGGAATTGTCGGGTATGATGATTTCTCCGATAACTTCGATTTTGACATTGCATTGGGCATCCGATATCAGTTCTGATAGCTCACTGTACTCCCTTTGGTATGATCTGAAGGATTTTTTTATAACCGTATTATATAATTACCTTTGTAGCTCTAAAAAAATTACGCATGAAGAATGTTATTTATGGAATCCTCGTCGTGCTTGTTCTGAGTGCCTGCGGGGAAGGATCAGACGAATTTACCATAACCGGTAAGCTGAACGGAGATCTCGCAGCCGGGACACAGGTTTTTCTTAAAAAAACGGATGAAAAAAATATGCCTGTCGATGTGGATACCACAACTGTGGAAAATGGAAAATTCACTTTCACCGGAACAGCAGGAACTCCCGAGCTTTACTACATTTTTATAGATCAGATTCGCGGTAACATCCCTGTGATTATAGAAAAAGGGGCGATCAGCGTAACAGCACAAAAGGACAGCCTGGCATTTGCCGAAATGGAAGGGACGGAACAAAATGAATTATTTACTGACTTTTTGGAGGGTTCCCGTGCACTTTCTTTCAGAGCGATGTCGATGCAGGATGATATGAGGAACGCCGGTACTGAAAAGGATTCCGCGACAAGAGAAGCCGCTATTGCGTCATTAAGGGATGAGTACATGGAATTGCAGGATGAAGCAAAAAGTTTTGAACTTGATTTTGCCAAAGAGAATCCCAATGCCCTGATCTCAGCGCTTATTATCGACAAAGTCCTCACCACCAAAGCGCTTCCTGAAGCCGAAGTAAAGGCGCTTTATGAAGCCCTTAGCCCGGAAATCAAGGAAAGTTCCGTTGGAAAAAAGATTCTTGAAAAACTGGGCAAATCGGAAGCAACCTCAATTGGATCGAAGGCTCCTAACTTCTCAGCTCCTACTCCCACCGGAGAAGAATTGGCATTACATGATGTACTCGGGAAAGCGACCATTGTGGATTTCTGGGCGGCATGGTGTAGACCCTGCAGGGCGGAAAACCCCAATGTGGTGGAAGTTTACAATAAATACCGGGAAAAGGGTCTGGCCATCCTTGGCGTTTCCCTGGACAGGACCGCGGAAGACTGGAAACAGGCGATCATAGATGACGGCCTGGAATGGAATCATGTATCTAACGTCAATTACTTTGATGAAATCGCGCAGCTGTATAATGTGAATGCGATTCCCGCCACCTTTATCCTCGATGAAAATGGGGTGATAGTGGCCAAGGATCTTCGCGGCGCAGCTCTGGAACAGAAAATAGCAGAACTCCTCGATTGAGTCAACCTCCTAATGTAACTGAAAGCCACCGGAAAGGTGGCTTTTTTTATTTGAAGAAACCTGTGCCACTGGAACGGAATGTAAAAAAATGCCGGCTGTAGGTGTGGTAGTCGGGTTGTTAAATTAAGAAGGCCGTCTGAGATGCAGACGGCCTTTTTTATTGTTTGCTTCAGGAGGTTCAGAACTTATTATTCAGGTCGATGAAATTGCCTTTGATGACAGATGAACTTTTCTTTTTCACAGAGCCGGTGACGCTTACAATAGACGCTACGCCTATAAACTCAATGGTGGCGTTATCTTCCAGAATGAGATCTCCATAGATCTCCAATGTTCCTTCCACACGGAAGGTGGCGCCCTTGTCTACCGTCAGGTCCTTTTTATTTTTATTAGTGCCGACAGCCAGGAGTCCTCTCATTTCAAATAATCCATCGTCATGAACCTTGACAGCATTGGTTGACGTCCATGATCCGCAAAGGAGCAGTGATCCGTGTACATTTATGGTGTTAAAACTTTTCGCTCCGGTATATTCCTCTACATCCCCTTTATCAACCGTTAGTTTGGAACTGCCGAGGTAAAGAGGCTTAAGCAGGCATCTGGAGAGCAAGGATGGTGCAGGTTTGTTCATTTTAATGATGTTCAACCCCTCCCTGCCGGATGCGGCGAAGATATAATCGTCTTTGGAGGCCACAAAATTGGTCGATCCGTCAAGTTGTATTATACCATAGAGGTCAGTGTCATCGGCCTCTTTCTCCGCAAGGCAGAGACCGGCGCCTCCATTGGCCATTAAAATTACATCTTCGTTAAAGGCCACAGCATTCGTATTTATATCTGATTCCGCTACCCCTTCAGGATTGATCAGGATGGGGATATAGGAAAGCAGGCTTCCGCTTGCGTAGCTATAGATTCCGGCGCCTTTGCCGGCTTCTGCTACAACAATCCTGTCTCCCTGAAAATCAATGGTTTTCTTTGATTCAGCGCCAAAATCGGTACTTATAGGGATTTCCTTAATGGCCTTAAATCCAGAGCTGATCACCCGTATTCCGCTGCTTGCATCCAAAAGGGCAATGTTCCCGTTGGAAATTGCCACTCCGCGGAGGTCAGCATATGGAGTTTCATTAGAGATGGTCATGTTGCTCTTGTTATAAGCCGTAAGCGTACCTTCCTTTCCACTCGTTACATAAACGAAATTTCCATTAATAAGGACATCATTGGCATTATAGCCTTGTTGAAAGCCGTAAGTAATTCCTGAGGAGGTACTCAGCTTTCCGGCAGTACATGCTATTTTGACAACAAAAGAGTTGGAAGCAGCCGTGGCGGATAATTCCGCATTGACGCCTCCGACGGCGTACACATAGCCGTTGTCATATTCGATTGAATTCAGATCGGCATTGAGATAGATCAACTGAGAACTGACCACAGGCTTGTGCGGATCTGTGACATTAATGACCTGGATCGCGCCAAAATAATCGATTCCCGCAGTATTATAGGAGACGTAGGCATAATTTCCATCCAGGGCAACATGGGTGGCAGTAAGCGGTCCCCTGCCCGAATAGGTGGGTGCCGCTATCTGAGCGACCAGGGTTAGAGGATAATCTCCGGCTTGTTCTTCGGCCTTTGCTGACAAGCCCTTGCGGGTAATGGTGGCTTCTTCCAGAATGCCCAGAACTCCGGACTTGTCGTAACTAACACTTCCCTGAAGTTTTAATTCTGAGTTTTCAAGCATTACATTTTGCTGTAAATCATCCTGGTAAATGGTGGTTTCGTCGCTACAGGATAGGGTGCATCCTAAAAGGATCATGGAGCTCAGCAGGTATCTGGTATTCATAAGCAGGTCTGTTATTAGATTTGGGTTCTAACGTAACGTCAAAATGAGGGGTAAGGTATATTTTACGGTGGTTATTTCGATAATTTACCCTCTAAAGCCGTTTTACTATTGCCTCAAATGAAATCGCCTGTAATTAAAGGGAGGTAACAAAGCTTCAGATTTTTCCTAACTTCTGTAGGACGAATAATATAATTATGGGGATGGCGAGCAGCAATACCATCAGCGTTTCATCCACCAGTAACTGAGGCCTGAATAGTAAGGTACTCAGATAGCCCCCGATGGCCCCACCAAAATGTGCGGTATGGCCTATATTACCCAGACGGCTTTTCATCCCATAGATGGAATAAATCATATATCCTATGCCGAGAATATAGGCCGGAAGAGGAATTGGAATGAACATCAGGGCGAGGCGCATCTCCGGATACAGCAGAATGGCGGAATACAGCACACCGGTAACAGCGCCGCTTGCCCCTACCGCGCTGTAGTAAGGTTCATCTTTGTGGAAAAAAAGGGCCAGCAGGCTTCCCGCGATAAGGCTTATAAAATAAATGATTAGAAATTTTCCCGGACCGAACCATTGAATGACCACATCTGCGAAAAAATAGAGCGTAAACATATTCAGGAACAGGTGGGCAATGTCTACATGCAGAAAACCGGAGGTAATCATCCGCTCCTTTTGCCCTGACTGGATTTGCGCGATTCCGAATTTAAAGCGTTCAAAAAAGATCCTGTCACCAAAACCCTTCAGAGAAACAATCACATTGGCCGCAATGATTGCAATGGTCGCCAGATGCATATTCATGTAAACCTCAATTATAATTCGTGCCAAATATAGCTATATTTGCCCATAGATTCCGTGCGCATGCAACTTCTGGTTTATATTCTTGCCTACCCTTTTTTATGGCTTATTTCTATTCTTCCGCACCGGCTGTTCTACCGGTTTTCAGATCTGGTTTTTTTATTAGTTTACCATGTGGCAGGCTATCGTAAAAATGTGGTTCTCGATAACCTGAAACTGGTTTTTCCGGAGAAGTCCACTGAAGAAATCTTCCGGATCCGAAAGGCATTTTACCGCCATTTGTGTGACGTTTTCCTTGAAATGATCAAAACCATGAACCTGCATCCGGATACCATCGGTCAGCGGTTCGTTGTAACGAATAAAGAGTTACTGCAGGAAATGGAAAAATCCGGCAGCGTTATGCTCCTCTGCGCCCACTATGCCAATTGGGAATGGGTAATAAGCATCAACAACTATCTGAGTTCCCGCGGGTATGCCGTATATCAGAAAATAAATAATATCTATTTTGAAAGGCTCATCAACCGCATCAGAAAACGATGGAACACCATCCCCATTACGCAGAAAGAAACCATAAAAAGAGTCTTACGGAATGAAGAGGACGGCATAAGGGCGGTTTACGGTTTGGTCAGCGACCAATCACCTCAGGTGCATGGAAAGCCATACTGGAGTCAGTTTCTGGGGGTCAGAGTACCCATCTTTAACGGCGCCGAAGTTCTGGCCAGAAGGCTGGACCTGGCGGTGGTTTATCTGAAAGTAACGAAAGTAAAGCGAGGGTATTACACAGCCACTTTTGTGCCGATTACCCAGGCGGGCGGCCAAACGCCAAAACATTGGATCACAGAGCAATTTTTAAGGCTGGCGGAGGAACAGATCCGCGGGCAACCTGAATACTACTTATGGACCCACAGACGCTGGAAACATATGGACAATGTTCCGGACCATGTAATTTGAACTCTCTCCTAATCAACGTAATGGGTTGGCAGGGCAATTTGAAACTCAAGTCCGGCTAGCTCGCGACCAACTCCCGAATCTCACTAATAAAACGATCAGCGACCCTGTCTGCCATCTCCTGACTCCCGGCTTCCGTATAAATCCGGATAATCGGTTCTGTATTGGACTTTCTTAAATGCACCCAGGAATCCGGAAAATCGATTTTTACGCCGTCCATGGTCGATATTTTTTCATCTGCATAGGTATCGGCCATGGAACGAAGGACATCATCCACATCCAGTTCCGGGGTAAGCTCAATTTTCTTCTTACTCATAAAATAAGAGGGATAACTATTGCGAAGTTCCTGAGCCGTGCCTCCACGCTCCGTAAGCAACATCAGAAAGAGCGCGGTACCCACCAGGGCATCCCGGCCATAGTGGCTGTCGGGATAGATGATACCTCCATTGCCTTCGCCTCCGATAACTGCGTTTATCTCCTTCATTTTTTGGACGACATTGACCTCCCCTACGGCTGCCGCATGATAGGTTCGGCCGTGTTTTTCGGTAATGTCCCGCAGCGCCCTTGAGGAAGAAAGATTGGAAACCGTATCCCCTTTTGTTTTACCCAGGACATAATCCGCGCAGGCGACCAAGGTGTATTCTTCGCCGAACATTTCGCCTGTGTCGCTTATAAATGCCAGGCGGTCGACATCCGGATCCACCACAATTCCAAAGTCCGCGGCTTCCTCCACCACGCGTTGACAAATGACCCCAAGATGTTCCTTTAACGGTTCGGGATTATGCGGGAAATGTCCTGTTGGCTCGCAATACAGCTTAATTACAGTGACACCCAATGCCTCCAGTAACTTGGGAATCGCGATACCTCCTGAAGAGTTTACTCCGTCAACTACCACTTTAAAGCCGGCCTTTCGTATCGCGGCTGCATCAACAAGTGCAAGGTTGAGTACTTCCTCAACATGTATATCGAAATAGGCTTCGTTAGCCGTTACTGTTCCCAGGTCATCTACCTCCGCAAAGTCGAAATCTTCCTTTTCTGCCAGCTCAAGAATGACGGCCCCCTGCGCCGCATCCAGAAATTCTCCCGCCTCGTTCAGCAATTTCAGAGCGTTCCACTGTTTGGGGTTATGACTGGCGGTCAGGATGATACCGCCGTCCGCCTTTTCCAGAGGCACGGCCAGCTCTACCGTCGGGGTTGTGGACAGGCCGAGGTCAATGATATCAATTCCGAGTCCGACCAGGGTGGCAACGACCAGTTGTTGGATCATCTCCCCGGAGATCCGTGCATCGCGGCCAATGACTACCTTCAAATCCTTTTTATTTGTATACCCTTTCAACCAGGTGCCATAGGCTGCCGCAAATTTAACGGCATCAAGCGGAGTAAGGTTGTCATTGGTCCTGCCGCCTATTGTCCCGCGAATTCCGGAAATGGATTTAATTAAAGTCATAGATGTTGAAAGTTTTATGCAAATATAAAGTACTGCCATGAATCCTATCCTTCGAATTGCTATTTTCGGGATTGAGATACCCGACTCCTGCATGAATTATCTGGCACATATTTATCTTTCTTTCGGAGACCCTGAAATCACTCTTGGAAATTTTATCGCAGACAGTATCCGGGGAAACCAGTACAAGCATCTTCCTGTCAGAATACAGAAAGGCATTTTGCTTCACCGCGACATAGACACCTTTACGGATGCACACCCCGTACCGAAGCTGAGCAGCAAAAGGTTGCACAAAAGATACAGTCATTACAGCAGGGTGATTGTGGATATTTATTATGATCACTTTCTCGCGAAGAACTGGGCGGCCTATTCCCCTACCCCCATTGACATTTTTGTGGAACGATTTTATGATCTGCTGGAAGAACATTATGCCATTTTGCCAGAGGGCGTTCAAAGGATGATGCCTTATATGATCGGGGACAATTGGCTCTGCAACTACGGTAACCTGGACGGGATTGCACGCGTCCTGAACGGGATGAACCGAAGGACTCGCAATGTGTCAAAAATGAATCATGCCATCATAGATCTCAAGGCCCATTATGACGAATTTGAGAACGAATTCAGGATTTTTTTCGAGGAACTCTGTGCGTACTCAAAAGAAAGATACGAGCTGAGGTCCAAATAGTGAAGAGGTGCGGAATTCAGTGCGATTCCCTTAAGTATTTGAAGTTCAAATCCCGGCAGAGCCACCGTTTATAACCCCTATTTGCCACGGCCCATTTTTGATTAATTGCTTACCTTTTACAAAAATTATCTATGTACCACCGAATTCTGATACTTGCCCTGGCATGCCTCTTCCTTCAGTGCAAAACCGGGCCCGCGGCTCCAACCGGTCTTATAGCCAAAGAGGCGATGGTGGTCTCGGCCCGTGAGGAGGCCTCGCGTATTGGATCTGACGTTTTAAAGAAAGGTGGTAATGCCTTCGATGCCATGGTGGCCACCGAGCTCGCCTTGGCAGTGACTTATCCCTATGCCGGCAATATCGGAGGCGGTGGTTTTATGGTCTATAGAAGAAGTAATGGAGATGTAGGCGCTCTCGACTATAGGGAAAAAGCGCCGCTTTCCGCTTTTAAGGATATGTATCTGGATTCCCTGGGAGAGGTCATTCCCGGTAAAAGCCTGGAAGGCGCAACGGCGGTTGGCGTACCGGGAACCATTGCCGGAATGTTTGAAGTCCACAAAAAATTTGGAAACCTTCCCATCGCGGAACTTTTTGAACCTGTCATCTCTCTGGCCGAAAAGGGGGTAATTGTTACTGAGAAACAAGCCAAAAGACTGTCTTCTTACCGCGAAGAATTTATAAAGATCAACGGCGACAGTGCCTTTTTCGCGGCCGAATTCAAGGCCGGAGACACCATCCGATATACCGCCCTGGCAGCAACCCTCAGAAGGATTGCGGTAAACGGCAGGGACGAATTTTACAAAGGAGAAACGGCTCAAAAATTGGCCGGCTTCATTGAGGAAAAAGGAGGGTATATCCGTATGGAAGATCTGGAAAGTTACGAAGCGGTGTGGCGGCAACCGGTCATATTTAAATATCGGGATCTCAGAATTATATCGATGTCACCCCCCAGCAGCGGTGGGGTAACCATGAATCAGATCTTAAAAATGATCGAACCTTATGAAATGTCCGGATTTGGACACAACTCAGAAAAGAGCATACAGGTTTTCACAGAGGCGGCAAGGCGGGCCTATGCGGACAGGAATTATTATCTGGGGGATCCTGATTTTGTGGATATTCCCCTGGATGAGCTTTTAAGTAAATCCTACCTGGAGCAGCGGATGCAGGATTTCAGTTTTGATGCCGCCACCCCATCATCCGAAATAGAGCGGGGGAAGACAAACATGGTAGAAAGTTCAGAGACCACCCACTATTCCATTATGGACGGGGAGGGCAATGCCGTTTCTGTGACCACCACCTTAAATGGTGGTTATGGTTCAAAACTTTTTTCGGAAGATTTGGGTTTTTTCTTTAACAATGTGATGGACGATTTCAGTTCAAAGGCTGGAACACCCAATATGTTTGGGCTGACAGGAGCAGAAGCGAATAGTATCGCGCCGGGAAAACGGATGCTTAGTTCCATGAGTCCGACCATCGTGGAAAAGGAAGGCAAACTCTGGATGGTGGTAGGAACGCCCGGAGGATCTACCATTATCAACAGTGTGGTGCAGACCATTCTCAACGTATATGAATATCATATGAGTATGCAGGAGGCCGTGGACGCTCCCCGGTTCCATCACCAGTATTTACCGGATGTGATCATCCTGGAACCTGAGGGATTTTCAGACAAGTTAAAAGCAGGGCTCAAAGAGAAAGGCTATGAGATTATGGAAGAGCCAACGCCCATTATGGGAAAGGTTGACGCTATCCGGGTTTTGCCCGATGGCAGGTTGGAGGGTGGTGCCGATAAACGGGGGGATGACTGTGCGGTGGGATATTGATGTAATTATAATGATCAGGGAAGTTGTTAAAAGCAGCGGGAGGGGAACCTGGTTATTGAAAACAACTAATAAAGGGTAAGCGTGGAAAAGGAAGAATTTCGGAAGGCAAGGATTTTAAAAGCGCTGGAGGCGCGTTCAATGAACTGGCTGGAAATATTGCGGATGGTGCTTTCAGAATTTGATTGTACCAAAGGGACGATTCATTTTATGGATCAGGACACGGGACTTTTAAAATTGCAGGCCGAAGAAGGGATTCCCGCTTTTTTAATTCCCAAGTTGTCAGACATCCCGATTGGCAAGGGGATGGCAGGGATTGCAGCGGAAAGAAGGGAAGCTGTGGAACTCTGCAATCTTCAGATCGATACTTCCGGGGTAGCGCGGCCCGCGGCTAAAGAAACAGAAGTAGCCGGCTCAATAGCCGTGCCCATGCTGGCCAACGGAAAAGTTATTGGGGTCTTTGGCATCGCGAAGCCGCTCCCCTACACCTTTACAAAAACCGAAACCACAGCGCTGCTTGAATTGGGAACGGCAATGGCAGTCGCCTATAGAAAACAGTTATAAACTAGACATTCATTGCTCTTTATCAAGACGAATGAGGAAGCCGCCTCCGGGTGCGAGGTGTATGGTACGCATGTCTTTTTTCGTTATGCTTACCCCTTTTTCCAGGGTATAATCCGCCGCGTACCGGTCCGCATTGACGCCGTCGGTACATAGTGTAGCCCTGTAAATTCCCTCCTCAAGAAAGTCGAAGTTCACTGGCAAGTCTCTTTCCTGCCAGTCGCCCATGCCCGCGACAAACCAGCTGTCTCCCTTCCTGCGGACGGTAACAATATATTCTCCTATCCGTGCAGTCGGTATATAGGTCTCGTCCCAGGTGGTGGGCAGATTCCCCAGCAATTCCATAAACTCAGGTTCCATCATGGCTTCGGACGGGTTCCCCGAAAAAAGTTGCATCGGACTGTCATAAACTATAAACATGGCCAGTTGATGGGCACGGGTTCCGGGACTGGTAACGGTACCTTCCACCGGCCGGGTTGCCGTCTTGCCGGCGTTGTTGAGGAGACCAGGTTCATAGTCGAAGCCGCCGGCCAGCATCCGCGTAAAAGGAAGTATCAGGTCATGTCCGGGCGTCACCCTGTTTGACCAGATATTGTATTCAGAACCCAGGACCCCTTCTCTGGCTACTGCGTTTGGATAGGTCCGGTTAAATCCTTTGGGCGGGTAGGCCCCGTGAAACATGATCATGATTTTGTGGCTGGCACAGGCGTCTGCGATCCGTTCATAAAAACGGACCATCTTCTGATCATCGCGGTCCATAAAGTCCGTCATGATAAAGTCGACCCCCCACGAATTGAATTGTTTAAGGGCCGGTTCCAGTTGTCTCTCCAGGGTCATTGCGAGGGTCCACATGCTGATTTTGACGTCCTGTTCTTTCGCGTAGGCCACCAGCGTATCCATGGAGATGTCTGGGTGAATTTTAAAGAGATCATTGTTATCACTCCAGCCTGCATCCATCATGATTCTTTTAAAGCCAAACCGCTTGGCAAAATCGATATAATATTTATAGGAGGCCGTATTGAGGCCGGCTTTGAAAGGGACATTAAAGAGCTTGATCCCGGTGATCCATTCATCGGTTAGTATCCCCGGACGTATCCAGGACGGATCGGCGATCCGCGAGGGTTCAGCCAGGCGGTACACGAGGTCGTTATCCGGCAGTTCCCTATCTTCATTAGCAATGATCAGCACCCTCCACGGATACCAGCGATCGCCGCGGGTTCTGGCAATATAAGGGGTTCTTTTGGTAACGATCCGCTGGGAGTACAATTCCTTTGTACTTTCCTCCCCGGCGGGGTAAGGGGCAAAAACCCCTTTTAACGCGGACGAACCGGTCCCGCCGAGGAACATGCCCGGGTAGTCAAGCAGATCTGATTCAGTGATACCGATCTTAGGGCCCTTCTCAGGTACCACGAGGATGGGCGAATATCCCAGGGTACCTTCTGCAAGGCTGTCAAGGCGAATGAGAGGATATTCCTCTTCAAAACTGGTATGAAATATATCTACATTGTCTCTCTTTTTAACCCGTGGAAAATAAGCGGCAGGCTTACCGGGAAAATGAAATTCGGCGATTTCGTTATTGATAGTGATGCTATCCTTAAAAGAGGTGCCGATCCTATAGGCGATGCCGTCATCATAGGCCCGGAACTCGACTTTGTATGGCGCTTTAAAATTAATAGAAAGCTGGGTATAGCGGTCCGGGATGTGTTTTCTCTTTTCCGGGATTTCGGCAGTGATCTCACTGTCCACTTCCCTGATTTTAGAAGAACGAATGCCCTTGTTGGCGGCCAGGGATGGGAACTTTTCAGGGATCAGATCGATATAAGCCGGGCTGACAATGGGCTCGCCGTCATAACTAACGGAATAGGTGAGTTTTTCACCCTTCCAAACTTTAATACAGATGTTTTTTGAAGGCGAGCAGATCTGTAAAGTATCTTCCTGGGCCAGGCAGGAAACCCCTAAGCAAATAAACAAAAGTGTCAAACAGCGGTTGAGGGTCGAAAGAACAGGTAGTTGCATTGGAAAATCATTTCTATAAAGATAGGCGGACCTATAAAGAAATTAACGACAAATAGGTAAGCTTCCTGGAAAATTTGGAGAATTGGTTAATATAGGGCCCTCGGAGGGCTCAAATTATGTTGATCATTGTGTAATTAGGAAAATGCGTAAACTGGTTCATCTATGTTCTCAGATTTGGAAAGTTTAATAAATAGGGGGCTTTTCTGAGTTTTGAATTTTTCATTACCGTCTGCCAGCACTTCAGTATTTTTTGCCAACCATAAACACGTAAGATACCATGGGAATTTTTAATAGTCCGATTTCTGATATCTCGATCTTTCGATAATCTATTACTATTATCGCTCCCCAGGAAGCGTTCCGGGATACCTTAAATTTAAATTTTC
>JBGTMS010000038.1:0-3926 GCA_041743425.1 Zeaxanthinibacter sp.
CTGGTGGATAGATTGGCTACCCCCGGCCAGTTGCCTGGTAAAGATGTCCAAATTTAATGGTGCCTGCTCTACAACCACATTTTTCCAATCCACATCCAGCTCCTCAGCGACGATCATAGGCATAGCCGTTTTTATGTTCTGTCCGATTTCAGGATTGGGGGACATGATGGTCACAACCCCGTTTTCCCCTATTTTCAGGAAACCGTTGATCTCAAACCAATCCTTGGGCATTTCAAGTGCTGCCGTTGATCCTTTCCGGATCGCCTCATCCTTGCAGCCAGCCAACCAGCTAAATCCTAAAACCAGCCCACCACCGGCCATACTGGTATTTCTTATGAAAGTACGCCGGCCGAATTTTGTTTTTACAAGTGTCATCTTTTTATCTTTTGTGTTATGAGGCTCTATAGTCAGGGCATGTTAGCTGCCGCCTTTACTGCTTTTCGTATTCTTACATAAGTTCCGCAACGGCAGATATTACCATTCATTGCCGTTTCTATTTCTGTATCCGTGGGATTCGGATTTTTTTTGAGGAAAGCGGAAGCCGTCATGATCTGGCCAGCCTGGCAATACCCGCATTGGGGTACATCTTCCTCCAACCATGCCTGTTGTACCGGATGGTCACCGTTCTCGGAGAGACCCTCAATGGTTGTAACCTCCTTATCACCTACAGAGGCTACGGCTGTCATACAAGCCCGAACCGCAGCGCCATTTAAGTGAACGGTACAAGCTCCGCACTGCGCTATTCCGCACCCGTATTTTGTGCCGACCAGCTTCAGATGGTCCCGGAGTACCCAAAGCAGCGGTGTTGACGAATCGACATCCACTTCGCGGCTCTTCCCGTTGATGTTTAATGTATATGCAGCCATAGTAGTTAAATTTAGTGCCAGGAAGTTATTGGTTTTTAGTCAAATAGCGCGTTAAAAATTTCAATATTTTGGAAAAGTTTAACCCTGGGCACAATTTTCTATTCCCGTTTTATATATATTTCCCTGAAACGTAAGTTCCACGTTTTGCCATTGTCACTGGAATGCTCACTGGTTCGAACCATCCTAGTAGGGCTCATAGGAGTAAATGCCTGACGGGATAGCACTTTTTTTCCATTGTCAAGGATAAAGGTGTTGTACATATACCATATGCCATTGACTTTTTTTCCATTCCAAATCTGGAATAAACCATCGACAGACATCCAGGCAAAATCCCATTTTTGAGTCCTCTTATCCCAAGCTCTCCAAGCTTTTGAGAAGCTTCCTCCGCTTCCCATCCAAATTTCTTCAAATGATCCTCTATACAAGCCCTGAGTTACAACAAAACTGGGCAACTTATCTGGCTCTCCCTTGTTTTTAAGGTACCACTCCCCGATCCAATCTTTGTAATATAAATCGTCCTGATTGTCTTCCTGATTTTGTGATGTACAATTTGGGCAAATACCCATTACAATAGCGAGAATTATAAATTTTACCCTGATCATAGAAAGTTCAATTTAAATTATGATGGGGCAAATGGAAGTATCCCTGTACTGAAAAACCACCTGATTTATAAATCAGGCATCTTTTTACTGTGCCTCTGTCTGTACGCTGAAGGAGTTATACAAGCCTTCAACTTAAAGGCTCTGTTAAAGGCAGAAAGGGAAGAAAACCCACTTTCAAGCGCAATGATGATTATTTTTTTATCGTATTCTTCAATTAATTTTCGCTGCGCATATTGAATCCTCAGGTTGTTTATATGTTGGGGAAAGCTGAGGGCATAAGTTTTATTAATTACCCCTGAGACCAAATGAGGGGAGATATTTAATTTATCAGATAAATCGGCAACTTTTATTTGATCATTCAGGTACAACGCTTCTTCCATTAGCAATCGATCAATTTCTGCTCTAATGAGCTCCATTTTAGCCGGATTAAGCTTGAGGCTTTTATATTTCTGACTGCTTTTTCCCAGGAGCAGCTTTGACCGGTCATTAAAGGCTAGGAACAAAAGAAGATAAACTGTAATAATGAGTAGGGCGGCAGTGACCAGATAAAATGGGAAGTTAGTGGTAAAATAAAGAATATTCATACCCACTATACCTGATACTGCTGCAAGCACGCTCCCCACCCACAATTTTTCGCCCCTGGTATAATTTGTGTGAGTAGCAAAATGGTTCTTAAGGAAAAACAGAGAGCGCACGAGGTAAATAACAGGATATACCTGAATTACCCAGTATATTGGAAGCCATATCCCATCACCAATTAGTTGGCGGACTTGATGGGCCCAGAGAAGAAAAATTATGGAAGGTAAAAAATGGATAAAAACGGCTGCATTTTTTAGTTGGCTATCACGCGAATAAGTATATATGTAGAACCAGATGACCGGGCCCATAGCCAAATAGGCGGAATGCATAAGATTAAAATACAGCGTACTGCCTAAATAGGGGGCAAATTCCTGAATTGGTAATTTGCCCAACCTGATGGAAAGCAGTAAAAAAAATAAACCCAAAAACCCTACGGAAGGCGCTTTTTTATTCCACTTTGACAAAAACAGGCTTGCCAGGCAGATACTTCCAGAGATTCCAATGATGGATAACGTCATCATGATATTCATAGTTTTCATTGTCGGTTGACCAGCCGGGGAGCCTCAAGGAGCCCCGCTGTATCAAGATAATTTATTATACAGAAAGGATTACATTAAATTGTGGATTTTATGAAATCCTTTTTTAAATTTAGGCGGAGTCCTTATGAAGCTATCACGGAGCATGAACCCTTTTATTTACTTTTTAATTATCATCCTGTCAATTTCAGTTTGCTCTGAGTATGATCAAAGGCCAGTTTGATTTCAGGAAGAAAATTTATACATAATAGCTGGCATTTGAGATGCGGAACGTACCATTAGGGATTCCGAGTCGGGATTCTGTAATTCCCTGAAATTGTAGGCCAGTCCGAACCTTGTTTGTGGTTTAATGGTACGGTTAAGGGGAAATTTTTCCAATCAGATCTATGTACTTATTGTTATGTATTTACCAATGATGAGTTTTTAGTGGGACGCGAACGAGTAAATATCTGTTGTGTCCAAATTGATACCAACCTCCAAGTGCATCAACTTCTCAGCAGTAACTAGATTACATTATAGTAAAAAAGCAAAAACCCAAGATGAAAGTGCTTCTGTTTAGCTTCATTTATTGTTTTTGAATATGTACTGGTATACTTCACATATCTAAATCTAACTCAGAAGCCTCTGAATACAGCAATGAACAGACAAAATATATTACAGCCGTAGCGCATGCCTTATGTTTTCATACTCCCCAAACGGAAAATTATTTATCCGGCGCAACACAATTGACATCGAATATATTAAAAACTCATTTTGAAGGGTTACTGACAATAACACTCCAGACGTGAGCTTTAACTACTCTTTAAGCATGGTCATAAGGACCCTTAACTATACATAGTTAATCTCATAGGTGTTTATGATCAGACCATCATCGAAAAGCTGGCTATTGAGTAATTCCAGTTTGGATTGCTTTTCAGAAGAGCCGAACAAGCGGATACCGTCCCCTATAATGACCGGGTTTAACTTGACTTTTAAGAGATCGATCATTTCATGATCCAACAGCCATTCGGCAAACCGGCCGCCGCCACAGAGATAAATATCGGTTTCCGATGATTGTTTCAGATGCCTGATGATGTTGAGATCCAGATTACAGAGGGTTACCTGGTCGCTCTGGTTTTCAAAATCCAAGGTCTCGGAGAATATATAATGATGCATGTGCGGATAAGCGGGCTGCCCCGGCTTCAAACCATACGCATAACAAAACTCATAGGTGTGACGGCCCATGATAACGGTTTTAAAGGTCTTCAGGTCTTCCAAATAGCTGGATACCCCATCACCAGCCGCCTTAAATGCGCTTACATCGCCGTTGGGGCCGGAGATAAATCCATCGATAGAAATCGCTA
>JBGTMS010000039.1:0-14388 GCA_041743425.1 Zeaxanthinibacter sp.
TAAAGGAGCGGGTTTTATAGTTTCGGAAGCCGGGTGAAACATTTATGTTTTACACGAGCGGACCGAACAAAATCCCACCGCTTGCCCCTCCCGGGAGGGGCAGTATTATTGAGTGGCGTTTATAGGAAATACGGAAGATAGAAGGCAGTTTCCAACCCTTCTGCCAGGGACCAGTGGTGGGTATCCTAGAACAACTTTTCACCGGGAGGTGTTGCGCCGGCCAATCTCAGGTAAACCGTTGCCTGCCCCCTGTGGTGCGTTTGGTGTTCAAATGCTTTTTGAAAGGCTTCGCCTTTGAGCATCTCAAATTGTCCAAAAAGTTTGACCGGTTCCTTAAGCTGTTCATCTGTCATTTTTTTCAGGCTGTTCATGACAAAATCATAACCTTCAGCCACCAGCTTAGAAACATTCTCCTTGGAGGTATCCGTTGTTTTTTCCGAATCGCCAAAACCAACAGGGCTCTCCGTTCCGGAAGCTGCCGATGCAAATCCGTAATGGGCATCCGTCATATGCAGCATTTGTTGTGCAAAGGAGCGAATCTCCGGAGTCGGTTTGAAGTCGAATTTATCTTCAGGCATGGCCTCCAGATATTCCATGGTGAATTCCTTGGCACGATTCCAGTCTTTAAGCATGGTTTCAGCGCTTTGGGCATTGCAGTATGTCCCGGCCACAAGAGCGAGGGACATCAGGACGAAGTGGGTAAACGTTTTCATTTTTAAAAGTGTTTATGTGTTACACACAAAGATGCACCAAAAGCAGATTATTTACCAGCATCTTATTTTAAAAAATCAGTTGATATGAAATTGCATATTAGAAACCGCCCAGATGGCGCGAATACTGCATTTAAACAACATAGAGCATGATGGAACAGATCTGAAACCATTTGTCAGGTCCTCTTTGGTAGATATTAATATTGCCTCCGCTTCCCGGCTCTTCTATCGTAAAACCATAGGAAATACCTGATATTTGCACTATCACAGGAAACGAAGTAAAAACATGGGCACCTTTGAGTTTGCCTCCATATTCAAGCACCGACTTATCAGCTTTCTTCTCTCCAAGCGACCATTTTTTTTTAAATTTTGTTTTTAAATCAACCACTGGCAGGTTCTTGAATGCATTATTTATTAGTGATTTGTTTACTCCATTCAATAAATTATCAGGACATTTATAAATGGCGTCAGAATTAAAAACATCAATATAGGAGAATATATCATCATTAATTATTTCCGAAATGTGCCCATCGTCCTTGTAGCCCTTTGTAAATCTAAAGATTACACCGAATCTATAATCTTTATAAATTTCATTTAAAAGTTCAATACCCAGGTCTTCATTCGTGAAAGGTATATTTGGTTCACTATTAAGACCAGAAGATTTGCATCCAGTCAGAATAAAAATGATCAGCAGAACGACCTTTTCTGCAATGCTAGATATTCTCGAATCTATTTTCACCAGCGATTTAATTACTTTTTTTAAAGACCACCCCAAGCCTTTCCCGGGCGGCGAAGGTTTCGGGTCGTTAATGAACAGCCTGCGTACTGAAACCAACACATTACCAACCCAACTTCTCACTCTAGTTCCTTAAAATTTTCATAAATAATTATTTTCAATTATTCTATAAGGACTCTGTATCGTAGATTTAGTAATTGTATTCTCACAAATTATAACTTTACCGAAAAAGGATCATGGAAGTAATTCAAGAAGCCCTGGAATTTGAGCAAAGGACTCTTAGCCATATGTCCACGAGTGACCGGGTGGTCGCTTCCAGGGAGGCCAAACGCCTTATTTTATCAATAAATGAGATCTATAAGAAAACCAAGGAAGGTCATCTGATGGATCTGATGAAACGACTCACCGAGAAAAAGCGCAAGATAGAAAAACGATTGAACGGGAAACCTACGATCTCCTGATCACTCGTCTTTTAGATTACTGATATCACTCTTTTGGATAAGCTCCTGCCCTGCTGTCTACCTTGGTTGATTCCGATGAACTAATGAGCAGCAAACCGGTTTTACCAGATGCTCTCTGCCCGGCTTACCTCAAAATCAGTGAAGTCTGCCGGTTGTGAACCGGGATTGTATAACGTTAACATATTATACGGAGCATTGGGAAACAGCTGGGCCGTCATTACATAGGTGCCCCCGTTAACAAAAACTTCCACAGATGACCAGTCCATCAATATCCTCACTTCATACTCCCCTTCCGGGAGCCGGTTAACCGGCATTTCCATCAGGTCTCCGAAACGTTCATTAAAACCGACTTTTCCCGATTTGCTGCGGTCGAGCACAAAAGTATTTTTTTTGCTGTCCATAGTCAGTATCAGCGTATCCCCTTCCTTATTGCCGAACGTCAAGGCAAAATCCCTTGTTGCTGTCCGGAAACGTACCTCTGACTGATTGAAATGGTCAAATGAGATACTGTCTGAAGCTGCGGCAGGCAGAGAAATGTCCCTGTTTATCTCTGACTTCAGGATGGTGGCCAGATTTTCCAATGGGTAGTTGGTGAGCAGCAGAGAATCTCCTTCTCCCTGCAAACCAAGTTTTCTCGGTACCGTCATAGCACTCCGCCAGGATTTGGTCGGTGTGTCGCGGGCGTAGGTCCAGTTACTCATCCAGCCTATAAGAATGCGGTCGCCGTTGGGAATATGGTTGTATGTCACCCCGGCATAATTATCCGTACCCCAGTCCAGCCAGCGGATATCTTTTTGATCCGATGTAAAGGAAGTGCCATCAAATTTTCCAGTAAAATACTGCGTTCCGCTTCCACCGTTGGGTGCGCCGGGATTGATGCTTATTATCAGAACCCATACTTCCTTCCCGGACTCCGTTGTCGTAAGGGGAAACAGATCAGGACATTCCC
The DNA here is from genome assembly GCA_041743425.1 of Zeaxanthinibacter sp. GTDB lineage: Bacteria > Bacteroidota > Bacteroidia > Flavobacteriales > Flavobacteriaceae > JTS-RE37. The sequence goes on from JBGTMS010000039.1 coordinate 2,857, forward strand.
AAACGCCACCATGTGCTCCGCGATCTTTTCCGAATTCACTGGCATATTTCCAATTGATCAAATCCTTCGACTGGTAAATCCGCGCATGATCTCCCGCCACAAGTACCATGATCCACTGCCCCGAAGCTTCATGCCAGAAGACCTTGGGATCGCGAAAATCCTTAAATCCCTCCTCATTCTTAAGAATCGGATTCCCTGAATATTTCTCCCAGCTTTCCCCATTGTCCGTGCTGAAAGCAAGACCCTGTGTCTGATAATCATTGGTCCCCTTTTTCTCTCCTTCCAGGTCATGGTAGGTATAAATAGCGGCGAGCGGCGCATGCTCCCCGTTCCCGAGGCCCGAGCTCTGATCCGCATCCACTACTGCACTGCCTGAAAAGATATAACCTAACTCATCCGGAAAAAGGGCTATCGGCCGCTCCTCCCAGTATACCAGGTCTTTACTCACTGCATGTCCCCAATGCATGGGTCCCCAGACGATATCTCCAGGATAATACTGATAAAAAAGATGATATACTCCTTCATGAAAAACGAGCCCATTGGGATCATTCATCCATTTTTCTGCGGGTGAAAAGTGAAATTGAGGACGATATGCCTCCGTGAATAACGAATCATTTTTTGGCACCTCCTCCTGCACTGCCTCCTTCTTTTTGGGAGTACAGGATCCTGTCACCAGGATAAGGATCATCAACAGTGGAACCATTCCGGTGAGCTTCCAGTTCATTTCGCATTTAATTTGATTAAAAATAGGATTTTATTTTGTCTTTGGACAAAAGGCTCGCAATTGCCTCCGGGTTTTTTCAAAACAGTATCTTTGAAATACATTAAATGCACATCCTGCTATGAAGAAACTAAGAATCGGAATGATGCTGCTGCCTCTTTTTATTTCTGTAAAAGGGATCGGCCAGGAAGGTATTGATGAGACACTGCTAAAATGGAATAAAGAGAGCGTTCCCTATATCTCCGTCGGACAGCTCGCTTCGGATCAAGAGGTGCTTCTGCTCGATACCCGCAAGAGGGAGGAATTCCTGGTCAGCCATTTACAGAATGCTGTTTGGGTGGGGTATAAGGAGTTTAATATGGACAGTCTGCTCCGGAGGGTACCTGACAGAAACACGGCGATCGTGGTTTATTGTTCTGTTGGGGTGCGATCTGAAACCATAGGTGAGAAACTGCAAAAAAGGGCCTATACCAATGTGAAGAATCTGTATGGCGGGATATTTGAATGGAAAAACCAGGGGAATCCTGTCTTTGATATGGAAGGAAAGGAAACTGAAAATGTACATGCTTTCAGTAAACGCTGGGGGAGGCTGCTCACGGCCGGAGTAAAGATCTATGACCCTGACATGACCGATAGGGATGGCAGTAACTAGTATTAACTGTAAATGTATGAAAGATCGGCGCGCGTCCCTCCCAGGCACATTTCTTTGACGGAAATCAATGGATATTGCCTCGAACAATCTATCCTCTTGTAATGTTGAAACCCACCCCTGATACGGCAGCTGCTGCAACGCCTTCGGAAGATTCTACCGATACACGCTCCCTTCTTCTTATCTTCACCAGAAATCCGGAACTGGGAAAATGCAAGACCCGGCTCGCCGCAACTGTCGGCGATGAAGCAGCCTTGCAGATCTATATTCATTTACTGGACCATACTGCAGAGATCACCCGTAACCTGAAGGTAGTAAAAACTGTTTATTATTCGGAAGACATCTGGCCAAATGACCTATGGGATAACACCGTATATCATAAAAAATTACAACACGGAGCCGACCTGGGGGCACGTATGGAAAATGCTTTCAGGGAAGGATTCGCGATTGGATATAAACGGATTGTTGTCATCGGGAGTGATCTCTATGATCTGTCTGAAGAAGATCTTAACCAGGCATTTGAACTGCTAACGACACATGATGTTGTTCTCGGCCCTGCCAGCGATGGTGGATATTACCTGCTTGGGATGACAGAGCCATATCCCGAACTTTTCCTGGAGATCGACTGGGGTGGACCTACGGTATTCGCGGATACCTTAAGCCGACTTTCAAATAAAAAAACAGCCCTGCTCGAAACCAGAAATGATATCGATGTTTATGATGACATCAGGGGACTTGCCGTTTTTTCGGACTATTTAAAACATCCATAAAAGAATGCTCAACAAACAACTTGAAGAAGCCACCGCCTATCTTAAAAATAAAGGTTTCGATTCCCCCGAAATAGGAATAGTGCTTGGGACCGGACTGGGTAAATTGGTGGAAGATGTGGAGAATTCCATAGAAGCACATTACAATCACATTCCCTATTTTCCTCTTGCCACGGTTGAATTCCATGCCGGCAAATTGATCTACGGGAGCATAGCAGGTAAAAAGGTGGTGGTAATGCAAGGCCGTTTTCACCTGTATGAAGGGTATGACCTCTTTGACATTACCTATCCGATCCGGGTGATGCATCGCCTTGGAATTAAAAAATTGTTTATTTCAAACGCTGCCGGTGCTATCAACCTTCAATTTAAAAAAGGAGATATTATGCTGATTGAGGATCACATCAATCTGCAGGGAGGATCTCCGCTGGCTTTTAAAAATGTTTCGGAATTCGGTCAAAGGTTCGTCGATATGAGTAATCCTTATGATGCCGATATGCGATCCGCCCTGAAATTAATTGCCAAAAGAGAAAACATTTCAATTCAGTCGGGCGTTTATGCCTCAGTGGTTGGCCCGCAGCTTGAAACAAGGGCAGAATACAGGATGTTAAAAACTATTGGCGCCGACGCGGTGGGAATGAGTACCGTTCCGGAAGTAATTGTTGCGAATCATTTACGACTACCTGTAGTAGCCGTCTCTGTGCTGACTGACGAATGTGACCCGGACAACCTTAAACCTGTCAATATCAAGGAAATCCTGGAAATTGCGGAGAGAACCGAACCAAGCATCATACGGTTGTTCAGGGAACTCATACGTGAATTATAACGTGGGTTCAAAGTACATAAGCATCCCAAGTTTGCAGGATATACCTGAGGATACAACTGATTTTAAAAAATGTCTATCATGATCACCCTTCGAACCATTATTATCTGTCTTTTGTTGAATGGCTGCGCCGACCAGCGCAGCACAGAAACAGGGGCGCTCAACGCTATAACAGAAAAATCAGCGACCGCAGAGAAGGTGCTAGTAAAGGAGGTGGCCGATCTTTCCACTGGGCAACGCCCCATCCATTCTGCAGTTGATGGCCCGCAACCTGTAATTGACAATCCGCAACCCATGAAAAATAAACCAGAAATACAAAGCGATAGCAATAGCGCTATTTCTCAGAACCCCCTGGTTCCGAAACCGGAGCTATCCGGAGAGAAGTCCGTTGGCCAGGTCCTTCCAAAGATAGATCATGGCCCGTGGAATACCATTCTCGAAAAATATGTGGATCCCGCAGGGAATGTGGCCTATAAGAAACTAGCCTCAGACCTGAAACCCCTGGATAATTATCTTGACATGCTTTCCAACAACCCACCCGTTCAGGAAAGTTCGACAAATGAAAAGCTGGCTTATTATATCAATTTGTACAATGCCGCAACCGTCAAACTCATTTTGGACAATTACCCCGTGAAAAGTATTAAGGATATTGAATCGCCATGGGATAAGAAATGGGTGAAATCAGGAGACAAACAATGGTCTCTGGGTGAAATTGAAAATGACATTCTTAGAAAAATGAATGAACCAAGGATCCACTTCGCAATCAATTGTGCTTCGGTATCTTGTCCACGATTGCCGTCAAAGGCTTTCACGGCAGCGTCCATGGAATTGCAACTGCAGGAAGTTACGGTTGCATTTATTTCAGATCCCACCAAAAATCAATTGGGTACTGATCCGCTTCAATTGTCACACATTTTTGATTGGTACAAGGCCGACTTTACAACCAATGGTTCTGTTTTGGATTATGTGAACAGGTATAGCAGCGTCCCTGTTAAATCAAATGCCAGAATTGAGTTTATGGAGTACGACTGGGGCCTTAACGATTCCGGAGGAAAATAGCCCATATCCCTATAGTCAAATGAGGTAAGTAGTTTTGAGCCCTGATTCGTAATTTCTTATTTCTTCTGATTTTCATAATCCAGCAACACCCCTTCCCCAATCCATTTTGCCAGTGCCTGCCTGTTCTCAGGTTGCAGGATGCGCCTTTGATCTGTTATGTTACGGATATTGCCTATTTCAATATATGTCATGGCCGGATGCGTCTTCCTTACCAGATAGAGATTCGTCCTGTCCTTAAATGTGCCGGAGTAGCTTCTGTTTGGCTGATACCTGGCATAATTTTTCTGAAAGGTCTTATGAATGCTCTCGGCCAGGTTCTTTCCATTTTTACTGTTCTGATGATGGTAAAAGAAAACATCGATATTCTGACCCTTGTTCCTGCTATCAATGTGAGTGACTATCAACCGCTGATATTTGCCCTTGTGTTTGCTGTACAGCGTATTAACTATATCCACTCTTTGTTTCAGTCTTGCCAGCTGGTTCAGAGGTATTTCCTCGTCAGGGTAGGCCACTTCATCCCTGTCCGTTTCCAGTAACCTTTCATCCCTGATCCCGTCATCCTTATCGCGGATGATGATATAAACCATGGCTCCATGGGCAATCAATTCCCTTCCCAGCCTCAGGGTGATATCATAGGCATATTCATCCTCGGCTACACGCTGCCCGTCATAATCGGTCATTGCTCCGGGATCAGGTCCGCCGTGGCCCGAAACCAGGTAGAAGATCGTGCCATCAAGTCGGTTGCTCTTATCAGGCACCCGCTCATAATCCACTCCGAAAATAGGATATTTCTGCTCCTTAAAGCCACTTTCTTCTCCCGCCGCATTATGGCTGATGTCCTCTGAGTCGGACTGCAGGGGTATAAGGTATGCCCTCCCTTCATAAAGGTGGATACTATCTCTGAGATTGTGCTTATTTAAGGTGATAAAATCATCGAAGCCATCTGCCGGATGAATCCCTTCTTTCCTCAGAAGTGAGTATATCCCGTCCCCTTTGCTGGCTATAACGGTTTTCAGACTGTCCTGCGCTACCATGGCCAATAAGGGAAACAAGGACAAAAAGAGGGCAAATTGCGTGTTGGCTTTAAGCACGGCAGCGGGAATTTGCTGCAAAGGTTATCAAAAAAACACGTAATTCAAAAACCATTGGCATACCCTTTATCGCAAGGTTCAAGGAAGATTCTATACCTTTTCGGGGACGCGTCAGTTTTCTTTGTAAAAATCCCGGATCACCATCTGAGCAGGCTTATTCTGTGGCGTAAACCTGGCATCCTGATCACCTCCGGATTCCTTATGGACTATAAACCACTTCCACACAAAGCCCCCCGCAAACCAGTCTTCCTTCCAGAATTCTTCAAGAATCGCTTTGGTGGCATTGACCTGGGCAACCAAATTTACTTTCTCGTCTTCCCCTTCTTCCCACGGCCTTTTGGCAGCATAGTCCGAACTTCGGTAACCGTATTCCGTGAAGAGTACGGGCTTGTCTTTTGCTTCGGCCAGCGTGACGATCTGCAGTTTGTGTTGCTGCCATTCGGACCTCAGGGCAGCAACGGTGGGGGTATGATCCCCGGATAAGGGGAAATAGGCATCTATACCAATATAATCCAGATCCTCCCAGAATGGCGTCCTGCCGAATTCATCCCAATTGGCGGCATAAGTTAGTTTTCCCTGATAAGTCGATCGCACTTCTTTGATCAGTTTCTTCCAGAATTCCGGTCTGTTTTTGATAAAAGATTCCAGTTCAGTTCCAATACAAAACAAGCTGATCTTCAAATCGGCTGCCAGGGAAGCATAAGTCATAATAAATTCAGTATACCCTTTTTCCAGGAGCAGCCAGTCTTCTTCGGATGCCATGGCTAGTTTTCCTGTGAATTCCCCTCCCCGAAGCCAGAGCTGAGGCTTCATCATCACCTGTATACCATTTGCCTGTAACATTTTCACATATTGGGCTACCCCGTCCCTTGTTTCCCCATACCATTGCCGGCCTGAATTAAATACCAGCTCAGGCTCTCCGGAATCCTGTACAAATCCAAAAGGCATTACCGCCGCGTGGGTGGCATTCAGATTGACCACTTCCTGTATATGTTCCTGGGCGACCTTTTCACGGGAGGCCACAAAGCTTACCCCATTAATTTTCCGGTAACTTTGTCCCGCACAGCCTAACTGTAACATCCCCATTAAAACAACTGCCACTAATCGCATCATTTACATATTTGCTTCTAAAATACCACTTTTTAGGCTCCCTCAACAGGCCTGCAGGAACGGGTCAGTGAAATTCTCCTGCACCTATCTGATAAGGGTCTGATATTTAAAATTGATCTAAATTGAAGCTACCTCTTAAGTTCTTACCTTTAGTTGCGACTGAACATTCAGAAGCTACTTCTACCATATGGAAGATATCGTTATTATCGGCAATGGGATTGCGGGAGTTACCGCAGCTCGTCATATCCGAAAAAATTCAACCAGAAGAATTACTCTTATTTCTTCAGAATCAGAATATTTTTTTTCCAGGACAGCGCTGATGTACGTATACATGGGTCATATGACCTTTGATCAGATCGTCCCTTACGAATCCTGGTTCTGGGCCAGAAATTCCCTCAACCTGATTCGGGGCCATGTAATCAAAGTGGATCCATCCGAAAAAAAACTAATACTTAAGGACCATCAGATTCTGAATTACAAGAGCCTGATCATTGCGACGGGCTCCAAACCAAGCCGATTTAATTGGCCGGGGCAGGACCTGCAGGGAGTTCAGGGCTTATATTCCAGACAGGATCTCGAATTGCTGGAGGCCAATGCCCCAAATAGAAAAGTATGTCGGAAGGCAGTGATTGTCGGAGGCGGACTTATCGGAATTGAATTGGCTGAAATGCTCCGAAGCCGTGATATCCCTGTGACCTTTCTGGTACGGGAAAAAAATTTCTGGGACGGGGTGTTACCGGATGGTGATGCTAAAATGCTCAATGAGCATATTCGTGAGCACCACATCGATCTGAGACTGGAGACCAATCTGAAGGAAATTCAGGCAGATGAAGCAGGCAGGGTGAAAGCTATTCTCACCGAAGGTGGTGAAATCATTGCCTGTGACATGGTAGGTTTAACCCCCGGGGTTACTCCCAACATCGATTTTTTAAAGGGATCCGGGATTGAACTGGGGAAAGGGGTGAAAGTGAATAAATTCCTGGAAACAAATATTCCCGAAATCTATGCCATCGGGGATTGCGCCGAACAGCAGGAGACGGTGGGACTTCGCAGGCCGGTTGAAGCCGTATGGTATACAGGCCGTATGATGGGTGAAACGATTGCACAGACACTTTGCGGAAAGAGAACACCTTACAAACCCGGACACTGGTTCAATTCGGCAAAATTTCTGGATATAGAATACCAAACTTATGGCTGGGTCTTCAGCACCGCCGGAAAAAAAGACCATGAATCACATTTTCACTGGCGGCATCCTGTGGAGAAAATATGCCTTACACTGGCATATGAAAATGAAACAAATCAATTTTTAGGTCTGAACACTTTTGGTATCAGAATGCGGCATGAGATGCTGGACCGTTGGCTGACTGAAAAGCGTGACATTTTTTATGTGATGGAATTCCTGGCTGATGCTAATTTTGATCCCGAATTTTATACGGCACATGAACCTGAAATTGTTACGGCTTTTAATAAGGCTTTCAACATGCAAATAAGGGTACGCAAAAAGAGCTGGAAAAGGATTTTCGCACCTACCACCTCGTCCTGAGTCGAAGTCAATGAACCATATCCGTTTTTAACTGAATAAATTTATGAGTACTATAAAATCACACAGATGAATACAGCCGCTAAAAGTATGGCGCTGACGGGCGAACCGCCCAAAGCACTGAAGACAGGACAGAAGTTGGCTGTTTTTATAGGAATGGCGGGCTTGTTCCTTATCCTGCTAGCGGCCTTCAACCCAGGGTTTCCGCACAAGGGCACATGGCTCGCTGTTTCCATAGGCCTTATTTTCGCAGGGGTTGTCTGGTTTAGCAGGGAAGCCTATGCTCATGAATCACTGGGAATAAAAAATAACGGGGTATGGTTTAAGTCGGTTTCAGCACGAGGCATCTGGGCATGGATGGCAGGTATCGCACTGACCGGCTTTTATATCATTCTCTATTTTTATCCCCAATATCTTGGGCTGGTGAAGGACGGGGAAAATGTTGGCATCATCTCCCTGTTTGATCCCCTGAGCAGGATGCTTAACGGCAATACCGCCAGTCAGTGGTTCGTATACGGCACACTCTATACCGTGGCAATCCTCGCCTTCGGCATAAAATTTATCTGGAAATACCGTCACAATCGTTACGAGGTCATCAGGACGTCCAGTGTTATGTTTTTCCAAACCGCCTTTGCCTTTCTGCTTCCGGAGATTATGGCTCGGCTAAACGGGGAGCTCCCCTACTATGATCTCAAGAATATCTGGCCCCTGAACTATTACAATTTCGAGAAATACAGGGTCAATGGTTTTATTGAATCCGGGGATATCGGGCTTGCAATGCTTATTTTTGGGATACTCTCTATTTTCGTCATTACTCCTATTCTTACTTTTAAATATGGAAAGCGCTGGTATTGTTCATGGGTTTGTGGCTGTGGGGCGTTGGCTGAAACCGCAGGCGACTCTTTCCGCCATCTGAGTGACAAGCGGCAGTTTGCCTGGAAAGTGGAACGTTGGGTGGTTCACAGCGTAGTGGTTTTCGTAACCCTGATGACCACTGCGGTAGTCTATTCCTACCTGGGAAATGATACAGGTAAATACTGGCTGACAAAGGATACCTTTCTTATAGGGGTGGCGGTACTGCTTACCCTGGTCTTTGGCCTGGCGATGGTATTCAGAAGAGAGCAACTCCGCCGGGATGCAAAATTCGGGGCTGTTGCCTATTTTGTGATTATCATGGCTCTTATAGCATTCCATTATTTTAAAGGATCAGGATCGGTTTTCCTGTTTAAACCTGAAACGCTTAGAACAACTTACGGATTTCTGATTGGGAGTATTTTTTCAGGAGTGATTGGCACAGGGTTCTATCCCATCTTCGGAAGCAGGGTTTGGTGTCGTTTTGGTTGCCCTATGGCGGCCATTCTGGGGTTTCAGCAAAGACTCTTTTCAAGATTCAGGATTACAACTAACGGAGGACAATGTATTTCCTGCGGAAACTGCTCCACCTATTGTGAAATGGGTATTGATGTCCGGGCCTATGCACAAAAGGGGGAGAACATCGTCAGATCGAGTTGTGTGGGTTGCGGAATCTGCTCTGCTGTATGTCCGCGGGGGGTCCTTAAGCTGGAAAACGGGCCGCTGAAAGGTCGGATTGACAGCAACGACTTACTGCTTGGTAATGATGTAGACCTTATGAAGTTCGTAAATAAATGACCTGTTTCAGTACCTGCCGATGGATGGCTAATCCTAAAAACTTTTTTTCCCTGTCAACGTAGGTGTAATCAATCTGCCTAACAGCATAACCGGCCCCCGGTCAGGGCATAACATGATAAGGGGAAGGTGCCCTGTGTGATAGCGTAGCATGAAAGATATTAAGGTGATTATTCCCGCATTTAACGAAGCGGATTCTATATCCAGTGTCATTGCGGAAATACCAGAGGTGGTTTCGGAAATCATTGTTATAAGCAATAATTCTACTGACCTCACTATGGAAATGGCGAAGAAGGCAGGAGCAACCGTGCTGTCTGAAAACAGGAAGGGATATGGCTTCGCCTGCCTGAAGGGAATAGATTATGTACAACGGCAATCCAAAGTGCCCGATATCATCGTATTTATCGATGGAGACTATTCTGATTATCCAGAAGAAATGACCAGGATCCTTCAGCCCATTTTAGAAGAGGATGTAGATTTGGTTATCGGCGCAAGGGTCCCTGAATTACGTCAGCCCGGGGCGATGACCCCGCAACAGATATTCGGTAACAGGTTGGCAACTTTTCTGATGCGCGTGCTGTTCGGAGCCAGATTTACCGATCTGGGCCCATTTAGGGCGATAAAGTTTGAAAAGTTGCTTCTGCTGCAAATGGAAGACAAAACCTATGGTTGGACGGTAGAAATGCAGCTAAAAGCTTTAAAAAAGAAATTGACATATACAGAAGTACCAGTGCATTACAAAAAAAGAATTGGCATTTCAAAGGTATCAGGTACAGTAAAAGGTAGTATATTTGCTGGCGTGAAAATCCTAGGTTGGATATTTAAATACAGCATAAAATAATGGGACTGTTTATTGTTTATATTATTATCGGCATTTACAGTTTGGCGCTTATTCTGATATTGTTTTACAGCCTTGCCCAACTCAATCTTCTTGTCAATTACCTCGGTCATAAAAAAATGATCGCTACATCTCCGAAATTCAACCTCATGGATCCGAGGGAAATTCCTTATGTGACCATACAACTACCCATATTTAATGAAGAGTATGTAATGGAACGTCTGTTGGATAACATTTCCAAAATTGCTTATCCCAAAAGCAAACTGGAGATTCAGGTCCTGGATGATTCAACCGATGATTCTGTACTCGACACCGCAGAAAGGATCCGGGGTTTGCAACAGACTGGCCTGGACATTCAGCACATTCGCCGGGAAAACAGAGAAGGTTATAAGGCAGGCGCTTTGAAAGAAGGTTTAAAAATTGCAAAAGGAGATTTTATTGCGATTTTTGATGCTGACTTTCTCCCTGACAGTGACTGGCTTAAAAAAACAGTAATCTATTTTAAAGATGCCGAAATTGGGGTCGTACAGACCAGATGGGGACATATCAACAGGAATTATTCGACCTTAACCAGGATTCAGGCGTTTGCGCTCGATGCACATTTCACCCTGGAACAAGTTGGCAGGAATGCCAAAGGGCATTTTATCAACTTTAACGGCACGGCCGGAATCTGGCGGAAAGAATGTATCCTCGATGCAGGCAACTGGGAAGGTGATACTCTTACTGAAGACCTGGATCTCAGTTACAGGGCACAACTAAAAAACTGGAAATTCAAATATTTGGAAGATGTAGAGACTCCGGCAGAATTACCTGTGGTAATGAGTGCCGCCCGTTCTCAGCAATTCCGTTGGAACAAAGGAGGTGCGGAAAATTTCAGGAAGTCTGTCTGGAACGTCATAAGTGCCCGGAATATTTCCTTTAAAACCAAATTTCACGGGGTCATGCACCTGTTGAATAGTTCTATGTTTCTTTGCGTCTTTACAGTCGCAGTGCTGAGTATTCCCATGCTTTATATAAAAAACATATTCCTTGAATTCGGTTGGATATTTGAAGTGACCGGCTTTTTTATACTCAGTACCATCATTTTATTTATCTGTTACTGGTTTACTTTCAAAAGTATTCAGGGCAGCAGTTTCGACAAGTTTATCGACTATATTAAGTTATTCTTTACCTTTTTCTCCGTAGCTCTGGGATTTTCACTGCACAATTCCCTGGCAGTCCTGGAAGGTCATATGGGTAAGCGTAGCGAGTTTGTAAGGACGCCGAAGTTCAACCTGGATACCCTGACTA
>JBGTMS010000040.1:0-17152 GCA_041743425.1 Zeaxanthinibacter sp.
ATCCACACCCGGTTCTCTTATCTGAAAAGAGGCGGCCATAGTAAAGATGGCCTTGCCCTCCTGTCTGGCCACCACCCGCCGGGTTGTAAAACTCCCACCGTCCCGGATAAGGTCCACCTCATAAAAAATCGGCAGGTCCAACTGACCGCCCAATATAAAATAGCCGTGCAGGGAATGTGCGATCCGCTCTGGGGGGACTGTTCTGTAGGCAGCATGCAGCCCCTGAGCCAATACCTGGCCTCCAAAAACCCGCCCCCAGGGAGCCTGGTAATTTTCCCCTTTAAAGGTGCGGTCATCCAGTTGTTCAAGGGTAAGTAAATCTGTCAGTTCCGAAAGTGAATCCATGGCATAATGGTAATTGAAATTCAGCGGACTATCCAAAAGGACCCCCTACTGTCAGCTTGAAATACCTTAACATATCAAGGAATAGCCAGCCCCCCTGATGGCAATAACTTCGGTTCAGCGTATTGAATATCCGGGAGCAAGAAGCCCCTCAGCTTCCTCAGGATGTCTTTTGAGATAGGCAGCAAGAAAGGGACATAAAGGGGCCATTTTAAGCCCTTGCTGTTTTATATAAGTAAGGACCTTGGAGGCCATGGCTGAACCTACCCCCTGCCCTTCCAGTTGCGATGGTACTTCAGTGTGTGTAAGATAGATAATCTGCTCATTGGAAAGCAGGTACTCCATAAAAGCCGTATAGCCTTTTATATGGAGTTCAAACCGCTTTTTACTTCCGGTGTCATTATTGATCAGGGATTCTTCTGTGTAGTTGCTCATTTGTTCTCTGCGTACTGTTGATTAAACAATGTCATTTCCCGGCAAAGATACAATTCTCCGCCCGTCCGAATTCTCCCTGAGACGGAAGTTGACATGGAATAGATCGTCCTTTTGGCTTCAACGAAAAGCACAGGCATACAAGATGGATATATTCTCAATAACTTTACACATACCTAATCCGCTTGATCATGTCAGGAAATATAACAGGCTTACATCACATTACTGCCATTGCAGGAGACCCCCTGAGGAATTTCGAGTTCTATACAAATACGATAGGCCTGCGTTTTATCAAGAAAACGGTAAACTTTGATGATCCCGGCACCTACCACTTTTACTATGGAGATGAACCAGGTCATCCGGGAACCATACTTACCTTTTTCCCCTGGGGAAATGGCATCCCCCGCGGAAGAAGAGGTACTGGGATGGCAACGGAAATTTCCTATACCGTTCCCGAGGGAAGTCTGGATTTCTGGGAAGGGCAGTTCAATACGTATCAGGTCATTCACAACAAACAGGAACTAAAATTCGGGGAGAAAGTACTGGACTTTTTTGATCCGGATGGCCTTAAACTTGTGCTTGTTGAATCGAAGGAAACCAATTCCCTGATCCCATGGGAAACAAACGAAGTTAAAGCCGAGCATGCCACCCGGGGATTCCATGGTATCACTTTGAGTCTGAGAGATATTACAGCCACAGCTGAAATACTGACAGCTATTTTTGATTACACTTTTGCCGGAACTGAAGGTCAAAACTCGCGCTATATTTCCGGGTCAGCAACTCATGCGGCCATTGTCGACCTGTCGGCACTTCCGGGAGAAAAACGCGGTCACGTTGCTAACGGTACGGTGCATCATGTAGCATTCAGTGTAAAAGATGACGCCACTCTGCAGCACTACCAGGAAAAAATTATGGCACATGGTCTTCAGGCCACCCAGGTGATTGATCGCAATTATTTTCATTCCGTGTATTTCAGGGAACCGGGAGGGGTATTATTCGAAATCGCCACGGAGGTTCCCGGATTTACCGTTGATGAGCCGCTTGCACATCTTGGAAGCCAGCTGAAACTGCCAGCCCAATATGAATCCAGACGCAGTGAAATTGAAGCTGCCCTGCCCGCTATTAACTGACCTCATGAAATACGAACCGCTGACCTATATTCTGAATGCCCAGGGAGCGCATACCCTCTTATTGCTCCATGGAACCGGAGGGGATGAACATGATCTGATGCCCCTGGCACAAAAATTTGGAAAGGAGTTACGCCTTCTGGGAGTACGGGGAAATGTGATGGAAAACGGCATGCCCCGCTTTTTCAGGAGATTAAGGGAGGGCGTATTTGATGAAAAGGATGTCCATTTCAGGACCCATGAATTAGTAGCTTTTCTTAAGGAATTGGCTGACAAGGAAAAAATCGATCTCTCCAAACTGATTGCTCTGGGCTATTCCAACGGAGCAAATATCGCAGGAAGCACACTTATGCTCTATCCGGACTTCCTTGCGGGAGCCATCTTGCTGAGGCCCATGCAACCGCTGCAGGAATTTCCCTCTTTTCATACCCGGAACCACACTCCGGTGTATATAGGGTCAGGCAAAGAAGACCCGATGGTTGGTAACGAGGAAATCAGAAAATATATTGCCGTACTGGAAGAAGCGGGCTTTAATGTTACCAACCAGGAGGTGATTGCCGGTCACAACCTCATCCGCAAGGACCTTGATCTGGCTATCTCCTGGTTCCGGAGTCACTTCCCTATCTCTTCAGTAAATTGACCCGTAACATTTATAATCCACTGAACCATGCGCTGGAATTGCATATGTTACGGATACCTGGCACATACTTTAACCAGCCATACGCGATTCCTGCAGGCCTCTGTGCCCTTCTAAATGAATTTGAACCAATTCCCAAGGGGCACTTCCGGAACATTGAGATCCGCTGAGTAAAGAAAATACAATCCATCTATCTGAGTTCTCTCCGGCAACTCTCAGGCTAATCACCATTTAATAAATACGGAGCCGCCCATTTTGTTTAACAACAAATAAACTGTATTTTCATTACCTGATTCCCTTCCGCACCAGCCTGACTCGCCACGGAAGTATGCGATGCGAAAAGGGCCACGGAGGGTGTGTTGCAGGTGTATTGGACAGACACAACCGGAAAGCCTGCGGGGAGATAAAGATTCTTTTTTAATGCATTTTACCCAAATCCGTTTTTAATGAAGTACTTTCTACCCTTGATCCTGATCCTGCTTAGCCTGTCGGCGGCCTATAAAAATCCCATTGAAAAGAAAATGACTCCCCTTTTTGACGGTAAAACATTTGCCGGTTGGGAAGGTGATACTCTGAACACATGGCGAATTGAGGATGGCGCGATCATTGGTGGCTCGCTCCTTGAAACAGTACCCCACAATGATTTTCTGAGTACGACCCGAACCTACGGGAACTTTATCCTGAAATTAAAAATAAAATTAACCGGTACTGATGGCTTTATCAATTCCGGAATCCAGTTCCACAGCAGACGTATGACCGATCCGGCCCACGAAATGATCGGGTATCAGGCCGATTGGGGAGAAGGTTACTGGGCAGGGCTGTATGATGAGTCCCGGCGAAATATCACCCTTATGAAACCGGATTCCCTCAAAATTCTTTCATGGATACATGAGAACGAATGGAATGACTATGAGATCCGAACAGAAAACAATCGGATTCGCCTATACATCAATGGCCACCAGACGATAGATTATACTGAAACGGATCCAGATATTCCGCAATCAGGGCTAATTGCATTTCAAATCCATGGCGGTGGAAAAGCAATGGTGGCAATTAAGGAAATTTATATAGAAGAACGCCCTTAACTATAACCTTTGAACCCTGAAATATTAAATACCCACCCTAGCTAATGAAAAAGTCTCGCATCCTGATCTTTGTCGCATTGGCTGCCCTGCTTGCTGCCATTATCCTCTACACTTACCCAAAAATAAAGGGCGACACAGTGATAAATGCCGATCGCGATACATCGCTGATTGATCGCGATTATACGCTCGAGGCCACCATGCTCGGCTATTTTGCAAAGGATGGCACACGAAATCCTGTCTTGAAGGCCAATAAAGGAGACCGGGTGCGTATCACCATTACCAACGGCGAAACCATGACCCATGACATCGCCATGGAAAAGCTCGGGCTTAAGAGCAGCACTTTGCTGGAAGAGGGAACGAGCACCAGCATCATTTTTAAGGCAGTGGAAAGTGACACTTATTTCTGCACGATACCCGGTCACCGTGCTGCAGGGATGGTAGGACAGTTTGAGGTGGTGGGAGGCGATATCTCAGGTCCAAAAATAGCCGGAATACTACCTGTCAAAAATGGGAAAGTACTGAATCTGGGCTTCGAATCCGGGGAAATACAGGGCTGGAAGGCGACAGGAAATGCCTTTAAAGATCCGTTGATCGGTACGGATCCTTCTCCGATGCATGAAGCAGATACTCCTATCGGATTTGAAGGCAAGTATTTCGTCAGCAGCGGAGGCACCAGGGACTATGGGCTTACGGGTACACTTACCTCGGAACCTTTTGAAGTGACAGCCCCTTTTGCTTCCTTCAGGATTTCAGGAGGTGCACTCGCCGATACCCGGGTGGAGCTGGTCCTCTCAGAAACGGATGAAGTGATTTTCACTTCTACCGGACAGGGCCGTGCCACATTGCAGCCTGTCGTGGCTGATCTTCAGGAGTACACAGATGAGGATATTTACATACGCATAATTGACAACGAAACTGGAATATCCCCCATTCCCTATATTGGCGATGACAAATGGGCTCATATCAATTTTGACAATTTCCTGTTCTATGAAAGTCGACCTAACTATCAGAACGAACTTTTTCAAAAAGATATCATCGTACTGCCACCCCTCGATCCGATAATAAATGCGGGCCTCTCAGGAACAGAAGCCGCTGATGCCATGACCGCTCCGGCCGATTTTAAGATTACGCTGGCAGCTGCCGAACCTGACGTAATCCGCCCGATCAGTTTTACAATAGACTCACGTGGCAGGCTTTGGGTGGTTGAGGGCCACACCTACCCTGTTCCTGCGCCGGAAGGTGAGGGTAAGGACAGAATACTTATCATGGAAGATACTGACGGGGATGGCACTCTGGATAGCAGGAAGGTTTTTGCAGAAGGACTGAACCTTGTCAGCGGGATAGAAGTAGGAATGGGAGGGGTATGGTTGGGTGCTGCACCTTATTTGCTCTTTATTCCAATGGACAGTACGACGGACAAGCCCACAGGACCTCCACAAAAATTGCTGGATGGCTGGGGATTGGATGATACCCATGAGGTGCTCAACAATCTGAGATGGGGGCCCGATGGCTGGTTGTATGGCGTTCATGGGGTATTCACCCATTCCAATGTCGGCAAACCGGGTACTCCGGAAAAACAACGGACCAAGTTCAATGCAGGTGTATGGAGATACCATCCTACGCGGCAGACTTTTGAAGTGTTCGCTGAGGGGACCAGCAATCCCTGGGGAATCGATTTTAATGATTACGGCCACCCGTTTATTACGGTGTGCGTTATCCCGCACATGTACCATGTCATACAGGGGGGCAGGTTCCAGCGCCAGGCAGGGGAACATTTCAATCCATATACTTATGAGGACATTGAGACCATCGGGGATCATGTCCACTATCTTGGGGACAGAGGGCCGCATGCCGGGAATTTCCGTTCCGCGGCGGCAGGAGGAGGTCATGCGCACGCCGGAGCAATGATCTACCTTGGCGGGGATTCCTGGCCTCAGGAATACCGGAACACCATTTTTATGAATAATATCAACGGGGCACGCCTGAACAGAGACCGCCTTACCCGGAAGGGTTCCGGATATACCGCTTCCCATGAGGACGATTTCCTGGTTATGAACGACTCCTGGTCACAATGGCTCAATTTCAAGTATGATCCGTCCGGGTCTGTCTTCGCCATTGACTGGTACGATAAAAATCAGTGCCACAGCCCTAACCCGGACGTACATGACAAAACATTGGGAAGAATTTTTAAGATCACACATAAAAATGACCGTTGGATACGGGCAGATCTGTCAAAAGCCACGGATATGGAGCTTGTTCAGTATCAACTACATAAAAATGAATGGTTTGTCCGGCAGGCCAGGACCCTACTACAGGAACGAGGGAGTAATCCCAAGGTTCATGAGGCACTGCGTGAAATTTTAAAAAATAACAAGGATGTTACCCGCAAATTACGCGCACTATGGACCTTACATGTCACAGAGGGATTGTCCGAAACTGACCTCCGAGAATTATTAAGCCACCCGGATGAACATATCCGCAGTTGGTCGATCCAATTGCTTACGGAAGACAAATCCGTCTCACCGGCCACCCTCGATCGGTTTGGAGATTTAGCAGGTAATGAGCAATCAGCGCTGGTAAGGCTTTACCTCCTGTCTGGCATACAACGAATAGAACCTGCCGGCAGGTGGAAAGTGCTTGAAGGACTCTCCCAACACGCGGAAGATGGCACAGATCATAACATTCCGCTGATGTTGTGGTATGCAGCTGAACCTCTTGTACCATTGAATCCGGAACGCAGTCTGCAAATGGCCGAAAAATCCAAAATTCCCGGCTTGCTGAACTACACCATCCGCCGGACCGGGACCATAAACACCAGGGCATCCCGTAAATTATTGGAGGCGCTCCTCGACAAATGGAATAACTCGAAATCAGGGAATTTTAAGACAGAGAGGGAACTGATCGAAGATATAATGAAGGGAGATCAGGAGCCGGCCGCAACAGCCGCAAATTAATAATATACCTATGAAAAACACCACGCATCATCCCCCGATCTTTTTGCTGCTGGCAGGCCTGTCCTGCTTTTTCCATTCTCTGCTGCAGGCGCAGTTCGGAACAGCCGTTGAATTTACCAAAACCACTGTAACCAGGGATTTTATATCAGAAGGGGTGGCAACAGGCGACATGAATAAGGATGGCCAAAAGGACATTATTGCCGGCTATTACTGGTTTGAGGCACCTACATGGACCCGTCATGAAATGGCACCTTCCAGGACTTATAATCCCTGGGAAGAGTATAGCGAATCCTTTCTTAATCTTGGAATGGATGTGAATCTTGATGGCTGGGATGATGCGATCATTATTGATTATCCGGGAAAGGCTGCCTTCTGGTTCGAGAACCCGAAAAACGCTCCCGGTACCTGGGAAAAACATATCATAGCCGACTCCATGGGAGTTTCCAACGAGTCCCCTGGTTTTGTTGACGTTGATGGAGACGGCAGGCTGGATATCCTGTGCGGCGATGTGGAGAAAAAACAAATCGTTTGGCTCAAAGCTCCGGTAGTGGCAGGTGAAACAGAATGGCAGCGGTACCCGCTAAGCAGAGAACGTGTTCCGGGGACAGAACAGTATTCACATGGAATTGGGCTTGGTGACATCAATGGGGATGGAATAGATGATGTGGTCATCACGGACGGGTGGTTTGAAGGGAAAGCAGACAAGATCTCAGGGGATTGGGAATTTCATCCCACAGGTATTGGCGACGCCTGCTCACACATGCAGGTTCTTGATGTCAACGGAGATGGTAAAAATGATGTTGTAAGTGCGTCAGCACATGCCCTGGGGATATGGTGGCACGAACAAACTGACAGCGGTAGCTTCAGGATCCACCTCATGAGCATTACAACGGCCCAGACACACGCCTCCGTAATGGCCGATCTGAACGGCGATGGCCGGGAAGAATATATTACCGGAAAACGTTATCTGGCACATAACGGACGTGACAGCGGTGACGGAGACACCCCCTACCTGCTGTATATAGAATTTTCTCCGGAAGGACATCCGTTTTACAAGGAATATCTTATAGATAACGATTCGGGCGCCGGTTTAAATATTGCAGTAGATGACATGAATGGGGACAATCGTCCGGACCTCATCATCGCCAATAAAAACGGCGTCTACCTTTTTGAAAACAGGAATGGCAAATAGGTTAAACAATGGATAAGCCAATGAAACTGGATTTTTCTGTTCCCCAAACCCAAAAGGGAGGAAAAATCCTATAAAAATAGCCCTGATAGAGAAAATTATTACCCTTTGGGATCAGAGAAAGAGAATTTTCGGCTTAAAAAAATAAACCGAAATTCACGTTAAATAGGTTGCCTATACCCCGGGGCCTGTTGGATGACTTCCGGCATTCAGCAAAAATAAAGTTAATCCCAAAACTGCTCCACTCGGCTATTGCACGTCACATATTGAGGCGCAGTTGACGTTTGACTCAGTCGATCTCCTGCAATTTTAACAAAGCCTCCGATTTTGAATTCACATTCAGTTTTAGGTAAATATTCTGTATATGAAAGTTGATGGCGCTGGGGGTGACAAACAGCTTGTCGGCAATGATCTTATAAGTGGCTCCCTGACAGAGGTAATCTATGATCTGATTTTCCCTCTCAGAGAACGATTTGTATGATTTTCGCTGAAACATGGAGATTACTTTTTTTGCGATGTCGTTACTAATGATCGCACCTTCATATTTAATGGAATTCAGGGCATGGTTGAGCCTCTTTTTGCTGACTGGTTTACTGAGATAGCCGTTAGCCCTGTTCTTAAAGGCCTCCTTTATGATCTCAAAATCACTTTCCGCGCTGATCATGATGATCTTTACATCCGGGTCTTTTTTACGAAAAAGCCTTATGCCTTCAATCCCCGACATGTCAGGAATAGCCACTTCAGAGACAATAATATCAGGGGAGTTTCGGTCATAATCGGCCAGGGCATCCTCTATAGATGTGTAGATCCCGCTTAGAATAAAGTCGGGATATTTGGAAAAATAATACTTGTAGGCGTCATGAAAAAGGAGGTCATTATCAATGACCATAACTTTTAAAATATTGGTATTCATAGCGTATTGTATTTAATGGTTTGGTTTGAAAAAATGTTTGGTAAGATGTGGGAAAATTCAGGGATGGGCACGGATCAGCCGGTCACCGCAACCCGGCTGACAATAACGATTGACAGCAAAGCCGGGGATGCGTCCTCAGACAGGTATTTTGTATCCCTTCACAGGCGTTAAGCCGCAAAGGTTGACAAATCTTTAAGACAAAAAATTTTGCCTAAAGCTTTGTGAATACCATATAGGGATGATCCGATTTTCAGTTACCCGTTAGCATCAGCTGATATAGCTGTACTGCACAACAGGCCTTGAAATAAAAAAGGATGTGTGGATGGAAAATGCCCATTCCCGGATGAGATTGTAAACCGGAATGGCTCTGGCCCTGTGGAGATCTCCATATGGGCGTTTTAACGCACGGTGTGATTGTAGGTAAGATTTCATAAAGTTGGGGACTTTAAGATTATGATAAATTTACACTTATTGAATAAAAGTAGTAAATAATTAAACCGGCTTCGAAAATAGGATGCTGTTTTCGTTCAAATGCTGCAGATTTTGGGAATTCCAGGTGGGATCCCTCATACAAACAGATAAATACCTCTCAGCATGAGAAGTAGTGAAGACCGAGCCATTACCTCCTTATAAAAGCCAGACCGGATAGTGTCTTTGGCTACCTTCGCCTGGTCGGTATTGTCTGTAAATATACGCCCTATGGCCGTGCAATTCGGCTCTTACGGTTATAGTTTTTAGGGTAAGGAGCCCTGAAAAATACCGGAAGAAGTACTGCCTCCCAATGTGAAAGGCAGTAAGTACAGGTATGATCAATCCAAATACCATGCTATAGTCCCCTGCATGACGGATTAAATTACCTAGTGTTTCTTCCGTTATTAACACTGCAATATTCTATTAATTATTTTTGCGCCTCAGAGATTTAAGAAATCTCTGACTGCTTTGCGATCGTTTTACTGGTCTTCGTAATGATTCTCAGCTGTAGCTGAAGGATCATCAACCTGCATGATCCATTTTTCTTCGTTGTATTTACCATTGAGATTGGAGACATAGGCTGTTTCCGCTTCCTCCCGGTAATTATAGTCTGCCAGATACACATAGTACAGCCCGTTATCCTTATTATAAAATTGCTTGGCGTCCAGTCCCTGTTGTTTCAGCGACTTCATAAAGGCGCTTAAATTTCCTTTGTTCTTGAATACATTGGCAATTACATAGTAGCCCGATTTTACGCCAACCATATCGGCCTGGTTCATTATTTTGACAGGAAGCTTTTCGTAGGGCTTCACTGTTTCTGTCACATTCCTGACAGGTTCCTTAATATTGACCAGCCCTGATTTATCAGCTCCCGGAATTGCATCGGGATTGAATCTGATATCGTTCAGATTCGTTTTGATATTGTCCTTAATATCGCTTCGGAGGATCCTTACAATGGTTTCAAAGCGCTGCTCAATTTCTTTGCTGCGCGAGGCTTCAATTGAATCTTGTCTGAAGATCAATTCGTCCAGGATCAGCCTGTTCTCGTAGGCCAGGCTATTGGCATTGGCTTCGCTCATCACCGGATCTATATATTTTTTGTCATCGGCCTTATTATTTTTGGCATCCGCATTATTTTTATCCGCAGTTAATTGCAGAATTTGTTCTTCGTAATTGCGTATGATCTGATCAATTCTCTGATCTTCAGAGCCATCCGCGTATAAGTCTACTTTCAGGTTTTTGTCCTCAAAGGTATATGCAAGTGAAACTTCATGATTCCAACCCAGATCTGTCTGTTGATTCAATAGGTCCTTTTCCAGAAGATAACCCAGGGACATTTTTTTGCTGATATTGAAACCTAGTCCGAAAGACATGCCGTATTCTTCATCCAGAGCGGATTGCAACCAGCCGTAATTTGGCAGATCCAATAAAAGAGATGCTGCATAGGCCAGGCTTGAATCCTCATTCTTACCCAATTGAACCAAAGGCATTAACCGGGCGCTGTTAAACAACCCCCTGGTTGCTGCAAAATAGTGCGTGTACTGCACAGATGCAGTCAGACTTTTATCATTTAGGCTTGTTAAAAATTCATTGGTAGTCTGGTTGTACTTCAAAAGGTCTTCTGCATACAATCCTATATCGAAACGGCCTACGGATAAGGTAATTCCAGGCTGTACGGCAAGCTTGCTTTCCTTTCTGGCTTCAAGCAGCTCAGGATCATCTACGGTAGCCACCACCCGATTTTTATCAAGGCCTACATTGAAATAGGTGACGTTGGTTCCAAAGGCAAGGCTGCTTTTTTCCCCAAGACGAACAGAGGTAGCATAGTTTGCATTGAATCCGAATTCCTGAATGACCCCGGCCCATTGGCTGTAAACGCCAATACCAACTGCTGAATGGTCATTCAGCTTATTGCTAAAGCCAAGGAAATAATTCTGTCGGTTATCATCAAAAGTGGCATACTGATTTCTGTGCAGGATGTTGATATATGATTTGTTCTCCCGCACGAGAGAAAATGTAGGGTTAATTAAGAACCTGTTAAAAAATAACTGGTTGTGATAGGCATTTCCTGAACCCGCATTCGGGTTTGCTTCCTGTCCGTATCCCCAACTGCTCAGGGCTAAGGTAAATACCAGCAGGGCGCTTATCTTTTTTATTGTAGTGTTAATACAAGTCATGATGGTATAATTAATGTTACGTTTATTCCTCATCTGAAGAGGATTACCTCCTCAGTCATTGAAGAGCAGGCAGTAATCAGCTTGCTATTCACTCATCATCAGGCCAGGGGGGATACCATGGCCGTCCGGGTGTAATGGCTACATTTCAATTGGATGGAGTTCCTAGTTGGGACTATGGGATTTCTCCAGGGATCATTATTGAAATGGAACTGTTTCCCGGGAATTATTCGTCTTCAAAAACAGAAGATGAATAATCAACTTTCAGATCTGCATTAATAATTTCAGAAATGTTGTGTTTATACCTGTTGTCTCCCGCCGATATTCTTGCGTCGGAATAGGAAAAAGCCACACGTTGAACGTCATTGACATTGCTGCCACGGTTAGACATGACATAACCCATCCCTTTCCCTGTCTCCAGGAGAATGGAAAAATCATCTTCCGCACTATTGATGTTGCTGCCAAGGTTGACGGCCTGCCTGACATTGGTTTCAACAACCTGAGCCATGTAGACATCAAGTCCCCCGAAACCTTTCCGGCCCTCAGATGCGAAAAACAAGGTAGAATTATTGTTTACATTGGGATACAGGTCGTTTGTATCGGTATTAACCTTTTCCCCTAAATTCTTAGGAATCCCAAAACTTCCGTCATTGTTAATATCCGCAACGTAAATATCATATTTACCAAATGTGCCGGGCATGTCAGAAGCAAAAAATAATCGGTTTCCGTCTTCTGAAATACTGGGATGAATGGTAGATGAATTTTTAGGGCCTAACGCCACTTCCTGGATGGACTGCCACTGACCGTTTATTTTTTCAGCTTTATAGATTTTATGAATTAACTCCTTTTTTGAAAAAATACCATAAAGGGGTTTTACATAAACAGCCTTACTAAAGTAGGCGGTATTGCCGTCTTTTGTATAAGCTGCAGGGGCCTCGTACAGATTTAACCCGTCCGCATCCTTGTTTTCAGCACCGGCAGGCAGATGAGCTGACAAAGATTGATCTTCGCTGAACCGGAAACTTCCCTGCTGGAAATCCAACGCTCTGAAACGTTCATCACCTCCTGCGGACTGACTGGCCAGGGATTGTTTCCTGCCAACATAATCCGATTTGACGGATGCCACCCAATCCTTGTTGTCAGAAATTCCCGGAACATGGCCCGGACTTGTCCTTTTAAGTGCGTACTTGTAGCGATTCTGGTAACCGTTACCCATATTACCCTTACTGAGTACGTTTAGCTTGTCGTACCAGAAAAGTGCGGTTTCATAACGTTCACTGAGAAAGTTGGCATTGCCAAGGTCTTCGAAAATTTCCCGTTCAGAATAACCGAGACGTTTTAATTCCTGGTAATTGGCCAGTCGCTCTGTTGTTTCTTCATCCCCCGGGACCTTTGCGATCGAAGGCCGGGTTTGCTGTGCGGCCAGTGAAAAGCATAAAAAGCTAATTACACATCCAATGGCCACGCTGTAGGTTTTAGCAGTCTTCATAAGATAAGATTTAGTATTTGGAATATCAAAGTTGGGATTTAGTTGTGAAAACCTTATTAGTAAAATTTCATAGGTTTACTTTTCAAACCATCGTCCGACAATGACGAAAAAATCCTGCAAGGTGTTTATTTTATCCGTCCAACTGCCCAAAACTCCGAGGACGATCGATTTATGGTAAAAGCACCGGATAGCTTCTTTTAGCCTAATTTGAAGGCCTGTGAAAAAATACATAAAGTCCATATTTTCGATAAAATACATCCTCCGGTTCACCGATTTTTTAAAAAAGCGCCTCATTTTACCTTGCTAAGACGGTGGCTTCAGATCACCTATCATAGTTGAACACCAACATCTTCATCCAAATATTAATTAAATCAGGTAGGCAGCTCCCCATCTTTGCTCTAACATCTTCCCTCTTAAGTACCGAGGTCCTAAAAAAAAAGGCTCCATCACCAATGACAACACACTTTCATTATATCATTATCAGATCTTTCTGCGCTGCATGACCAGTCAGTACAAATGGTCCCGGCAATGCACTGCTCTATCCTTTCACGACGGCTGTTGATTTTTAATACCTCATTAATGGTCATACATAAACAGTATTGACCTATTCACAACATTTATTGGCCTGAGGCTGAAGATATGGGTAGTTTCGTTAGCGAAGCAAACCGGCCACAGGGCTTGTCGGGTATTTTAAGTACATTGAAAAATTATACTTTTGTCTTAATTGGTTTTTTCCTCATAGCGGTCATTTCTGTACACGCACAGGATGTCTATCTTGACCGCTTTACGCTTTCAGCATATAACAATAATGACGGCACAGAAAATTACGCTGCCGACTGGATAGAAAGTGATGGGACGGCAGGAGGCGCCTCCAGTGGCTATATAAGTGTTGCCACGGGCCGTCTGGTCTTTCACAGATTGAATTCTGCTGATAATATATACCGGCTACTCAATCTGAATGGGGTAACCAAACAGGTCACCCTGACCTTTGATTATGACGCCACGGCCAGGGGAGGCGAAAGGTTGGTGGTGCAACTCTGGAATTCTTCTTCCAACAGCTGGCAGACCATTACCACCCTTCAGACCAACACTTCAGGAACCCTGGAGTACACGCTGACAGCCAATCAGAAATCGAATCAATCCGGAATCCGATTCAGTACCAATTCCGGCAACTGGGACAATGGGGATTACATTTACATTGACAATGTCAGTTTTAATATAGAGGATCAACCCCCTGTCATTTCGGCAACCGGCAATCAACAATATTGTCCGGGGACCTCAATCCCTGTTGTGCAAAGTATCAACATATCAGATCCTGACGATCCTACCATTGTGGAAGTTTCCATTCAGATCTCCTCCGGATATGTGAACGGCGAGGATTTGCTGACACTGACAGGTACGCATCCAACCATCTCCGCCAGCTGGCTGCCGGGGGAAGGGCGGATTGTGCTGAGTGGTCCTGCGACTCCGGCAGCCTTTCAGACGGCAGTTGCTGCTATCAGATATTCCAGTAGTTCCCCCAATCCAACGGGTATAAGAAATTTCTCCCTCCTGGTAGGTGATGCCTATTTTTTGCCTTCTACCGGCCATTACTACCAGTTTTATTCAGAAGTGGGGGTAACATGGACAAGTGCCAGAGATAAGGCCGTTCTCCTCACCTATTACGGACTGCAAGGCTATCTGGCAACCCTCACCTCGGCGCAGGAATCAAATTTTGCAGGCTCACAGATCTCCGGGGCCGGTTGGATCGGAGGCAGTGATGAGGCTGTTGAAGGCGTTTGGCGTTGGGTTACAGGTCCTGAGGCCGGGATCAATTTCTGGAATGGGAATGCAGGGGGTTCAAGCCCAAATTATGCTTTTTGGAATAATGCCGAACCCAACCAGTCAGGTAATGAGGACTATGCTCATATTACAGAGGACGGTACTGGCATAGATGGCTCTTGGAATGACCTTAGTAACACCGGGGCGGCTAGTGGTGCCTATCAGCCCAAGGGCTATGTTGTTGAATTTGGTGGTACCACCGGAGACCCTACCATCAACGTATCAGCCAGCACAAGCATAACAATTATAAGTCAACCTGTAATTACCACCCAACCTACTGATCAGGCATCTACCGCAGGCGGGAGTGCCACATTCTCCGTAGCGGCGACGGGAATCAGCCTCACCTACCAATGGCAGTTAAGCACAAATGGTGGTGCAAGTTATACCAATATTTCCGGTGCAACGGGAACATCTTATACCGTGAATCCTGTATCTATGATTGATAATGGCCGGATGTACAGGGTTCGGGTGGCCGCCTCCGGGTGTACCCCCGTGGTGTCAAATGCCGGTGAACTCGTGGTTTTGATTGATACCGATAATGATGGGGTTTCTGACGTCAATGATCTGGATGATGATAATGATGGTATCCTCGATGCCGTGGAACTGGCTTCCTGTGCCGGAACATTACTGTATGAGTTTTACGATTTGTCCCCGCCCGCGAATACCGTAGATAATATCCCAACTACAGGGGCCTTGGCCACTGGGGCCGCAACTTCCTTTGATATCGACGCGCTTCAGAATATCGTTGATCCAGGAGATACTGAAACCTTCTCCGTCCGTTATATAGGTCTGATTTCCATTACAACGGCAGGCACCTATACCTTTTATACCAGTTCTGATGATGGGTCAAAAGTAATGATCAATGGACTTCAGGTGGTGAATAACGATGGGTTACATGGCGTTGTTGAACAATCAGGAACAATATCGCTCACTGCAGGGTTACATGAATTTGAAACCCTCTTCTTCGAGAACAGTGGAGGTGAGTCTCTCCTGGTCCAATATGCGGGACCCGGCATTTCCAAGCAATCCATTCCATTTTCAGTGTTTTACCAGACCACCTGTGATCATGATAGTGACGGCCTTGCCAATCATCTGGATCCGGACAGTGATGGTGATGGCTGTAATGATGCCGATGAAGCCTATGCCAATATATCAGCAGATCTTGACAATAATGGGTACTATGGTTCCGGGAATCCTCCGGTGAACCCCAACGGCAGAGTGCAGGCGGCATCCTATCAGACCCCTGCGGATGGTAATAGCACAGTGACGTATGATTTTTTGGAAGCTGGATTTGCCGCGGTGATAACACTGCAGCCAGTAAACGCCGCAATTTGCCCGGGGGGAGGTACCACTTTTACCGTCGCAGCCAGTAATACCAACAGATATCAATGGCAGCGATTTAACGGAAGTATCTGGGTAAACCTTACGGATACCGGCATCTATAATGGCAGTGATACTTCCACACTTACGCTCTCAAACACAACTTTGTCCGACACCGGGAGACAATTCCGTGTTCTCGTTTCAAATTCCGGTTTTATTTGCGGTTGGGCAACCTCATCCACTGCTACTCTGACGGTAGCCGAGCCCACAGCGAATGCGGGTAGTGATCAGAGCATCTGCGACGGCCAGTCGGCTACCCTGACAGCTTCCGCAACGGGTGGCAGCGGAAGCGGTTACACCTATTTGTGGAGTACGGGTCAGACCACGCCGGTAATTTCCGTAACTCCGACGGGAAATCCAAGTGGCAATGTTAACGTTAACTATACGGTGACCGTGACAGACAGCAACGGTTGTACTGACCCTGACGTTGTTCAGGTCACTGTCCGTCCCACACCGACCGTCACGGTTACGACCGCTCCTGCCTGTAACTTTTCATTATTCTCCACAACCTATACCCTGCAGGTGACAGTGAGTTCCGGGACGGTGACTTCTACGGCAGGAACAGTTACGAATCCCTCATCAAACGTATGGAGGATCGCCAACGTTCCGAATGGAACAAATATAGTACTAACAGCCACCGTGGGAACCTGTAGCAGAACCTTTCCGGTGACTGCGCCTAATTGCGTTTGCCCTGTTGTCAATGCGCCAAATAGCACCGGAGACAAGGAATTTTGCCAGGGGGCCCCTATCCCAGCCCTCACTGTGACGGTAGGCGCAAATCAGACAGTGGACTGGTACAATGCATCATCCGGAGGAACGCCACTGTTAAGCGGAAACACCAGTTATACCCCGGCATCGGCCGGCAATTATTACGCTCAGGCACGAAGTACACTTACCGGCTGTACCAGTTCCTCCAGAACCCTTGTCAGAGCGATTCAAAATCCGCTTCCGGTTCCCAATGCAGGTCCGGACCGCCAGATCTGCGAGGGAGATAACGCTACCTTGAATGGCTCCGCCAGTGGTGGCAGCGGTACCGGATACACCTATCTCTGGAACACAGGACAGACCACTCCCACAATCAATGTCTCGCCCGCAGGGGTTCCCAATACGAATACCACGGTCAATTATACCCTGACTG